>NZ_JBHXJE010000008.1:0-174564 GCF_042723275.1 Streptomyces sp. NPDC058373
GCCCCCGCTGCCGCAGGCGGGGGCCTCTCACACGTCCAGGGGCGGCCGGCTCACGTCCGGGAGTGGTCTGCCAGGGCCGCCCCCGCCTGCCGGCGGCTCAGGCCGCCTTCGCCTTGGTGGCGTACATGTCCACGTACTCCTGGCCGGAGAGGCGCATCACCTCGGTCATCACCGAGTCCGTGACGGCCCGCAGGACGTACCGGTCGCGGTCCATGCCGTCGTAGCGGGAGAACTCCATCGGCTCGCCGAAGCGGACGGTGACCTTGCCCGGGCGCGGCATGCCCTTGCCGCCCGGCTGGATCTTGTCCGTGCCGATGACGGCGAACGGCACCACGGGGGCGCCGGTCATCAGGGTCAGGCGGGCGATACCGGTGCGGCCCCGGTAGAGGCGGCCGTCGGGGGAGCGGGTGCCCTCCGGGTAGATCGAGAAGACCTTGCCCTCCTCCAGCACCCGACGGCCCGTCATCAGCGCCGCCACCCCGCCGCGTCCGCCGTCCCGGTCCACCGGGATCATCCCCGCGCCGCGGAAGAACCAGGCCATCGCCCGGCCCTTGATCCCCTTGCCCGTCACGTACTCGTCCTTGCCGATGAAGAAGACCGGGCGCTCGCAGCAGACCGGCAGGATCAGCGAGTCGATGAAGGTGAGGTGGTTTCCGGCCAGAATGACCGGCCCGGTGCCGGGGATGTTCTCCGCCCCCTCCACCTGCGGCCGGAACATCAGGCGCAGGACGGGGCCGAGGGTGGCCCTCATGAACGCGAGGCTGGACAAGTGGCCCTCCGATGGCTGGGATTGGCTGGCAGGTCGGCGCGAACACCCGCCGTCCCCGGGGGCGGCGGGCCCCGGCGCGGTCCGGCCCGGCCCTCACCCGGCACGGAACCACGCAGGTGAGGACGATACTCGCGGTTCGCCGCCGTGCGCACATCGGGTTGATGAACCCGATACGCAGTGTTGACCTGTGTTGGTCCGCCGTTCGGCCCAAGGTCTCCCGCGGGCAAGGCGCGCGCCCCTACGATCGAGCCGCTTTGTCAGGTTCGGGTCACCCAGTGAAACGGAGTCGCTCCATGCCGCAGTCCTCCTCCGGACAGCCCCCCGCCGTCGGCGCCCCGCGCCGCGCCCTGCTCGGCGCCACTGTCGCCTCCGCCGCGGGCCTCGCCCTCGGCCTGCCGCATGCCGCGCAGGCCGAGGGCCCCGCCGAGGCGGCCGGGAGGAAGCGGCCCGGTTCTTCCCGCGACCTGCCGTACCCGACCGTCATCGCCCACCGCGGCGCCAGCGGCTACCGGCCCGAACACACCCTCGGCGCCTACCAGCTCGCCCTGGACATGGGCGCCCACATCGTCGAGCAGGACCTCGTCCCCACCAAGGACGGCCATCTCGTATGCCGTCACGAGAACGACATCACCGGCACCACCGATGTCGCCGACCACCCCGAGTTCGCCGCCCGCAAGGCCACCAAGTCGATCGACGGCGTCGAGCTGACCGGCTGGTTCACCGAGGACTTCACCCTCGCCGAGCTCAAGGCGCTGCGCGCCACCGAGCGCATCCCCGGCACCCGGCAGCACAGCACCCTCTACGACGGCCGGTGGGAGGTCCCCACCTTCGAGGAGGTGCTGCGCTGGGCCGACCGCGCGGGCAAGGAGCGCGGTGCCCCCGTCTGGCTGCACGTGGAGACCAAGCACCCCACCTACTTCCGCTCGCTCGGCCTCGGCCTGGAGGAGCCGCTGGCCAAGCTGCTGCGCCGGTACCGCCGCGACCGCGCCACCTCGCCGCTCTTCGTCCAGTCCTTCGAGCCCACCAGCGTCCGGAGGCTCCACCGGCTGGTCGGCACCCCCGGCGTCGTCCTGCTCTCCGGCGCCGACACCCGCCCCTGGGACTTCGTCGACTCCGGCGACCCGCGCACCGTCGCCGACCTCATCACGCCGGCCGGGCTGAAGGAGATAGCCCGGTACGCCAAGGGCATCGGCCCCACCCTCGACCTGGTCATCCCGCGCCGCGCCGACGGCACCCTCGGCGAGCCCTCGACGCTGGTCGCCGACGCGCACGCCAAGGGGCTCCTCCTGCACCCGTACACGATGCGCAACGAGAACCAGTTCCTGCCCGCCGAGTTCCGCCGCGGCACCGACCCGAACGCCTACGGCGACGCCTTCGGCGCTTTCCGGGCCTACCTGGACACGGGCATCGACGGGATCTTCTCCGACCAGTGCGACACCGCGCTCCTCGCCGCGGCCGAGTACCGGCGGCGCTGACCCGCACGGCTCACTCGCCCTCGCACCGTCCCCGGCGGTCGACGGGGCCGCCGCCGGAGGGGGTGACAGGCGGCCGCCCGGGCAGCCGGCCGGGCGGCCGCCTCGTCCCGCCCGGCACGCGGCCGCGGCCTCACCCACCGCGACAGCGCGGGAACGTCGGGTATCTCACAGGGCGGTGTGGGACCGGAACGTTCCCGTCGCCCGGGATGCCCGCGCAGAATGCTCGCGACGGAGGTTGGAGCTCCTGGCCTCGGGGGAATGGAGCGGTAGACAACCGGCGGAACAGGTGAGCGAGAGGCATGCACACATGGGCATGAGTGTGATCGTCGCTGCGGCGGAGGAGAGCGACGCCGAGCAGATCTTCCGGCTGCAGTACCTGTGCTTCCAGAGCGAAGCCGAGCGGTACGGCAACTACCGCATCGAGGCCCTGGTGGAGCCCCTCGACTCGGTCCGGGCCTCGGTGGGCCGGGACTGCGTCTTCGTGGCCCGCCTCGGCGACGAGGTGGTCGGTGCCGTCACCGGCACCGTGGACGACGACGGCACCGCGCGGATCGGCAAGCTCTGCGTCCATCCCCGCCTGCAGCGGCACGGGCTCGGCGCACGGCTCCTGCTCGCCGTGGAGCGGGCGCTGACCACCGAGCGGGGCGCGCGCGTCCTGCGGCTGCACACCGGCCACCGCAGCGACCTCAACCTCCGGCTGTACCGGCGCGCGGGATACGCGGCCGTCGGGGACACCACGGTCGACGGCGTCCAGCAGACCGTGCTGGAGAAGGCCGCGCCGACCGGCCGGGAGTACGCCGCCAGCGCCTGAAGGGGCCGCTGTTCCGCGCCCCGGGTACGCGGACGGCCCGTCTCCGGGCAGGAGACGGGCCGTCCGGGCGGTCGCCAGGGGCTCAGGCGCGCGGGCGCCGCAGCCACAGGATGCCGGTGACCGGCAGGACGACCGGGATGAAGAGGTAGCCCCGGCCGAACTCCGACCAGACCGTGGAGTCCGGGAAGGCCGACGGCTCCACCAGCGTCCAGATCCCGACCAGCGCCACGCCCACCAGCTCCACCGCGCAGCAGGCCAGCGCCGCCACCCGGGCGCGCTCCCCGCCGCGGACCAGCGTGTAGGTGATGAAGGCGTACACCACGGCGGCCACCGCCGACAGCGAGTAGGCCAGCGGCGCACGGTCGAACTCGGTCGCGATCTGGTAGGCCGACCGGGAGACGGCGCCGACCACCATGACCCCGTAGACCCAGACCAGCAGGGTGCCGGGACCCTCGACCAGCTTGCGGCGGGGCGGGGCGCTCTCCCGCCGCCCGCCCGCCGGCCGTCCGGTGCCGGTGCCTTCGGGGAAGCGGTCGGTCTCGCTCATCCTCAGCCTCCCCAGATGTCGTAGAGCCGTACTTCCAGGACGGCGAGGACCACGCCGCCGGCGAGAACCGTCATGGAACCCCAGCGCGTCCGCTCGGCCAGCGACATGAACCCGGCGGCCGGGACGCAGGCGGCGGCCCCCAGGAGGTACGAGACGAAGAGCACGGTGCCCTGCTCCGGCGACTCGCCGCGGGCCAGCTGCACGACGCCGACGACCAGCTGGGCGAGGGCCAGCAGCGACACCACGGCCATGCCGATGAAGTGCCAGTCCTTGGTCGGCTCGTGGCGGGAGAAGGCGAAGCCGCACCAGGCGGCGAGCAGCAGCGCACAGACCGCCGTCGCGATCGTCAGGGCATCCAGCATGCGGCGAACCCTATTACGGGCCATTTCACCCGCCGTCGGCGGCCCACCCCCGGGCCGTCCCGGCGGCCGGGCACCGGTCGTACAGTCGGGCAGCATGAAGATCGAAGCCGATGCCCTGCTGTTCGACAACGACGGAACCCTGGTCTCCTCGGTGGACTCGGCGCTGCGGTGCTGGACCCGCTGGGCGCAGGAGGCGGGGCTGAGCGCCGCCGACTTCGCCGGGGTCCCGATGCACGGCAGGCCGTCCGCCGAGATCGTCGCGGACCTCGTACCGGCCGCCGGGGTGGCCGCGGCCGTCGCCCGCATCGAGGACCTGGAGGTGGAGGCCGTCGGCGAGGGCGTGGAGCCCGTGCCCGGCGCCCTCGCGCTGCTCGGCTCGCTCGCCGACGACCGGTGGGCCGTGGTCACCTCCGCCAGCCGCCGGCTCGCGGAGGCACGGCTGGCCGCCGTCGGCATCGTCCCGGCCACCGTGATCGCCGCCGACGACATCACCCGCGGCAAGCCCGACCCGGAGCCCTTCCTGCTGGCCGCCGCCCGGCTGGGCGTCGCGCCCGAGAGGTGTGTGGTCTTCGAGGACGCCCCGGCCGGGCTCGCCTCCGGACGGGCGGCGGGGATGCGGACCGTGGCCTTGACCACATCGCACCCCGCGGCCGAACTGACCGCCGACGCCGTGGTGGCCGACCTGACGGCGGTCTCCGTGCAGGTCAACGGCGGTTCGCTGGAAATTCAGGTAGCGGACTGACGAACTCCACTTATCGGTCCGGGCGCTGTCCACGGCTGTCCGCCATGCGGACAGCCGTGCCCGCGCCGGTCCGCTTGTCTGCTTTACTGGTCCGCATGACCACGACGAGCAACCGCGTACCCGCGACCGAGGCGATCACCACGCCCGGTGCTCGTTGTCTGCGCAACGGCCGAATGCGCGCCTTCTGAGGGCCCCTGCCGCATCTCCTCGCGCCCCGAAGCGAGACGGCTGAGGCGCGTCACCCGTCCCAGGCCCCGTAGCGGGCCGGACGTCGCACGCGCCCGCCCCACCGGACACGGTTCCCGCGGCATCCGCCGCGCGCAGGACCGTGCCGCGTCCCCCACGAATGCCCCCGCGTCCGGCGTACGCGCCGACGCGCACTCGACAGTGATGGATACCCCTGTGATCACCACATCGGGACTGACCAAGACCTACCGCACCCGCGGCCGCGAGGTCACCGCCGTCGACGACGTCGACCTCACGGTGCGCGAGGGCGAGGTGTACGGCGTCATCGGCCAGAGCGGCGCCGGGAAATCGTCCCTCATCCGCTGCATCAACCTCCTGGAGCGCCCCACCGCCGGGACGGTCACGGTCGACGGCACCGACCTCACCGCGCTCGCCGGGCGCGGCCACCGCGCCGGTCGCGAACTGCGCCGGGCCCGCAGCCGTATCGGCATGGTCTTCCAGCACTTCAACCTGCTGTCGACCCGCACCGTGCAGGACAACGTCGAGCTGCCGCTGGAGATCCTCGGCCACTCCGGTGCCGCCCGCTCCCGCAAGGCGCTCGAACTCCTCGACCTGGTCGGCCTCGCCGACAAGGCCAAGGCCTACCCGGCCCAGCTCTCCGGCGGCCAGAAGCAGCGCGTCGGCATCGCCCGCGCCCTCGCCGGGGACCCCAAGGTCCTCCTCTCCGACGAGGCGACCAGCGCCCTCGACCCGGAGACCACCCGCTCCATCCTCCAGCTGCTGCGCGACCTCGGGCAGCAGCTCGGGCTGACGGTGCTGCTGATCACCCACGAGATGGATGTGGTCAAGTCCATCTGCGACTCGGCGGCGCTGATGGAGCGGGGCCGGATCATCGAGTCCGGCACCGTCCCCGAGCTGCTCGCCACCCCCGGATCGCAGCTCGCCTCCGCCCTCTTCCCGGTGAGCGGCGAGACCGGCGACGCCGAACGGACCGTCCTCGACGTCACCTTCCTCGGTGAGTCGACCTCCCGGCCGGTCATCTCGCAGCTCTCCCGTACGTACAACATCGACATCTCGATCCTCGGCGCCGCCATGGACACCGTGGCCGGACGCCAGGTCGGCCGGATGCGGATCGAACTGCCCGGCCGCTACGAGGACAACGTCGTGCCGATCGGCTTCCTGCGTGAGCAGGGCCTACACGTCGAGAACGCGGCGGACACGGCGGACACGGCGGACGGACCGGACCCGGTCGCCGCCGCCCCCGCACTGGTGAAGGAAGGTGCCAAGTGACCTGGTCCGAGATGCAGCCCCTGCTGGAGCAGGCGAGCTGGGACACGCTGTACATGGTCGGCTGGTCCACCGCCATCGCCGTCCTGCTCGGTCTGCCGCTGGGCATCCTCCTGGTCCTCACCGACCGGGGCGGGCTCCTGCAGAACTCGGCGGCCAACAAGGTCATCGGGCAGATCGTGAACATCGCCCGCTCGATGCCGTTCATCATCCTGATGGTCGCGCTGATGGGCTTCACCCGGTGGCTCACCGGCACCACCATCGGCCGCGAGGCCGCCATCGTGCCGCTGGCCATCGGCGCCATCCCGTTCTTCGCCCGGCTCGTGGAGACCTCCGTACGCGAGGTCGACTCCGGCCTGGTCGAGGCGGTGCAGTCGATGGGCGGCTCCACCTGGACCGTGGTCCGCAAGGTCCTGGTCCCCGAGTCGCTGCCGTCGATGATCGCCGGTGTCACCACCACGATCGTGACCCTCATCGGCTACTCGGCCATGGCCGGCACCGTCGGCGCCGGCGGCCTCGGCGACATCGCCATCCGCTACGGCTACCAGCGGTTCGAGTCCGGCCTGATGTGGATCACCGTCGCGGTCCTCGCCGTCGTGATCTCCCTGATCCAGTTCGCGGGCGACTTCGCCGCCCGCGGCCTGCACCGCCGAGGCGGCCGCTCCGGCGCCGCCCCCCGGCTGCGCTTCCTCCGCGACCGCACCCCGGCCGCCGCCCCGCAGTCCGGCCCGGAACCGGAACTGACCAAGGCTTCCTGACCGCAACACCCCCAGCCCCACATGACGACACCCCGTCATCCCGGCAGGCCCGCGGCCTGAGCCAAAGGGGCGCGTCGTTGTCGAGAAGCCCTTCGCGCGCAGGGAGCGAAGCCGACAACGACATGTGGCGCCCCGGCGGCGAAGGCCGCCCAAAGGTACAGAAAGAGGCACTTTTCGTGCGTAAGAACCTGAAGATCACCACTGCTTTCCTCGCCACCGGCGCCCTCGCCCTCGGCCTCTCCGCCTGCGGCGGCTCCGAGTCGGACTCCGCGGGCGGCGACAAGGACGGCCCGCTGACCGTCGCCGCCAGCCCCACGCCGCACGCCGTCATCCTCGACTACGTCAAGGAGAACCTGGCGAAGGACGCCGGGCTCGACCTGGACGTCAAGGAGTTCACGGACTACGTCCTGCCGAACACCGCCACCGAGGACGGCTCGGTCGACGCCAACTTCTTCCAGCACCAGCCCTACCTGGACGACTTCCAGAAGAAGAACGGCACCCACCTCAAGTCGCTGGTCCCGGTCCACCTGGAGCCCCTCGGCCTCTACTCGAACAAGATCAAGAGCGCCGACGACCTCAAGAAGGGCGCCACCGTCGCCCTGCCCAACGACACCACCAACGAGGCGCGCGCCCTCCAGCTCCTCGCCGACGAGGGCATCATCGAGCTGAAGAAGGGCGCCGGCGCGTCCGCGACCCCCAAGGACATCGCGAAGAACCCGAAGGACCTCCAGTTCAAGGAGTTGGAGGCCGCGCAGGTGCCGCGCTCCCTGGACGACGTGGACGCCGCGATCGTCAACGGCAACTACGCCGTCGAGGCCGACCTCAGCCCCAAGGACGACTCGCTCATCCTGGAGAAGGCCGAGGACAACCCGTACGCCAACCTCCTGGTGGTCAAGGAGGGCGACGAGGACGACCCGCGCGTGAAGAAGCTCGCCAAGCTGCTGAACTCGCCCGAGGTGAAGAAGTTCATCGAGGACGAGTTCAAGGGCTCCGTCGTCGCCGCGTTCTGAGCGCCGCAGCGGTAAGAGAGAGCGAGACAGCACCATGCGCAAGACCCTGCTCACCGCCGCGGCGGGCGCCCTCACCCTGGGCCTGACCCTCACCGCGTGCGGCTCGGGCTCCGGCTCGGACGACGCGTCCGGCGCCGACGGCCCCCTGGTCGTCGGCGCCACCCCCACGCCGGCCGGGGAGATCCTCGACCACGTCAAGAAGAACCTGGCGAAGGACGCCGGGCTCGACCTGGACGTCAAGGAGTTCACGGACTACGTCCTGCCGAACACCGCCCTCCAGGAGGGCACCCTCGACGCCAACCTGTACCAGCACAAGCCCTACCTGGACGAGTTCAACCAGTCCAAGGGCACCGAGCTGGTCGCGCTCGACGAGATCTACCTGCCGCCGACCGGTGTCTACTCCCAGAAGGTCAAGGACATCGCCGACCTGCGGCAGGGCGCCACCGTCGCCGTGCCCAACGACGTCACCAACGAGGGCCGCGCCCTCAACCTGCTCGCCGAGGAAGGGCTCATCGAGCTGAAGAAGGGCGCCGGCGCCGACGCCAGTCCCTCCGACATCGCGAAGAACCCGAAGAAGATCACCATCAAGGAGCTGGACCCCGCCCAGCTCCCGCGGTCCCTCAGCGACGTCGACGCGGCCGCCATCAACAACAACTTCGCCCTCGACGCGGGCCTCAGCCCCCGGAAGGACGCCATCCTCCTGGAGAAGGCCGAGGACAACCCGTACAACAACGTCCTCGCCGTCAAGAAGGGCAACGAGAACGATCCGCGGGTCAAGAAGCTCGTCAAGCTCCTCACCTCGCCCGAGGTGAAGAAGTTCATCGAGGACACCTACAAGGGCTCCGTCGTCCCGGCGACCGCCGGCTGATCCACCCTCACCCACCGGCCGCGCCACGGTAGTCGGCTCCCCCTTCCCGGGGACCGACCCCGTGGTGCGGCCGGTGGCAGTGATGCTGCATGCTGGGCACCAGGGGGTGTCTGACTCATCCCGCAGGCCAGGCCCAGAAGGTTACGGAGAGCGGCGCATGACAACCACCTTCCCGGACATCTCCCTCAGCACCGAACGGCTGGTGCTGCGCCCCCTGGAAGTGGCGGACATCCCCCCGTTCACCGAGATGATGAACGACGAACTCGTCACCGCCTGGACCACCGCCCCGCACCCCTACACCGAGGGCGACGCCCACGAGTGGATCACCCGCGCCGCCCCCGCCGAACGCCTGCGCGGGCGCGGCATCGTCCTGGCCGTCACCGAGTTCCTCACCCAGCGCCTCGTCGGCACCGTCCACCTGCGCCACGTCGACCGCCGCGTCCGCTCCGCCGAACTCTCCTGCATCGTCGCGCCCTGGGCCCGCGGCGAGGGGTACGCCTGCGAGGCCGTCGTCGCCCTCGCCCAGTGGCTCTTCGGCGACCAGCGGTTCGAGCGGCTGGAGATGCGCACCGCCGCCGGGAACACCGCGGCCCAGCAGGTCGCGCAGAAGACCGGCTGCATCAGCGAGGGCGTGCTGCGCGGTGCCCGGATAGCGCGGACCCGCACCGAGGACGGGAGCTGGGCGGAGTTCCGCACCGACCTCATCGTCTGGAGCCTGCTCCCCGAGGACCTCGAAGGCGTCGGCGAACAGCTCGCCGAGTCCGGCGGCTACCCGGCCTACTCCGACTGGAACTGAGCCGCCCCGAAGCCCGCCCCCGCCCCTGCACCCGCAGCCGTCGGCCACCCGGTACCCTGCACCCTCAGCCCGCCGGGAGGTACCCCCTCCGCCCGCCCCCACCAGCGCCTGAGCGCAGACCACAGGAGACAGACGACGATGGCCGACCGGGTCACGGTGATCGGCTGGGACGGCACCCCCCTGACCGAGGCGGCCCGCTCCGCCCTGGCCGCCGCCACCCTGGTGGCCGGTGCCGCCCACCACCTCGCCCTGCCCGACGTCCCCGCCCGTGCCGAACAGGTGCGTTTGGGCTCCGTCCACCTCGCCGCCCGGCGCATCGCCGCCCACCGCGGCACCGCCGTCGTCCTCGCCGACGGGGACCCCGGCTTCTTCGGGGTGGTCCGCGCCCTGCGCGCCCCCGAACACGGCCTGGAGGTCGAGGTCGTCCCCGCCGTCTCCCTGGTCGCCACCGCCTTCGCCCGCGCCGGGATGCCCTGGGACGACGCGGAGGTCGTCGTCGCCCACCGGCGTACGCTGCGCCGCGCGGTCAACATCTGCCGCGCCCACACCAAGGTCGCCGTCCTCACCTCGCCCGGCGCCGGGCCCGCCGAACTCGGCCTGCTCCTCGGCGAAACCCACCGCACCTTCGTCATCTGCGAGGAACTCGGCACCGACCGCGAGCAGGTCACCGTCGTCACCTCCGACCGGGCCGCCGACCACAGCTGGCGCGACCCCAACATCGTCCTCGTCGTCGGCGGCACCGCCGCCCAGAGCCCCGACGGCGGCTGGCGCGCCGGCCGCGACCTCACCCGCAACCGCCGCGGCTGGGCCCTGCCCGACCCCGCCCCCCACGGGCCCGAGGGCCATGAGGGGCGGAGCCGGCGGCTGCGCGCCTGCCAACTGGCGCTGCTCGGGCCCCGCCCCGGCGATCTGGTCTGGGACATCGGCTGCGGGGGAGGGGCCCTCGCCGTCGACGCCGCCCTGTTCGGGGCCGCCGTCATCGCCGTCGACGCCGACCGCGCCGCCTGCGAGCGCACCGCCGAGGCCGCCCGGCGCGACGGGGTCCAGCTCCAGACCGTCCACGGCAGCGCCCCGCACGTCCTGGAGGACCTGCCCGAGCCCGACGTGGTGCGGGTCGGCGGGGGAGGCCCCGCGGTGGTCTCCGCCGTCGCCGACCGGCGTCCCGCACGCCTCGTCACCCACGCCTCGACCAGGGACGACGCGGAACTCATCGGCCGCGACCTGACCGCCCACGGCTACCAGGTCTCCTGCTCCCTGCTCCAGTCCGTGGAGCTGTCCACCGACACCTGGACCGAACGCGAGCGCACCGTCGTCTTCCTGCTCTCCGGAGAGCTCCCCGACCGCGCCCCGTGACGGGTCCCGTACACGGCGCGCGGTAGGCTGGCGGATCGTTGTACCGCACGCGGGCCCGTGGCGCTTCCTCCGGCGATATCCGGACAAGGGCACCGTGGCCCAGGCAGTCGCGGTAGGACAGGCCGGGGGGCGCGCGACGTGGCGCACTCCGCAGCGGGCCACGGCGTCGAGCGCCGCCGGGAACGGCGGGCCGGCAGCCGCTGCCCGCCCGGTACGTGCCGCTTGGCACGGCCGCTCGTTTGACACGACGGGCGGGCGGTGCCACTCGGCCGCGTCCGCCGGGGCAGGGCCGTCAGGAGAGTTACGCACATGGGCGAGGGGTACGCATGACCGACACCGGCCAGATTCCGGGTGAGGATTTCCCGGGGAACGCGGGTGCGGTGCCGCAGCAGGGCACTCCCCGGCGCGGGGACGAACTCCTCATGCCCGGCTCCCAGGGCGCGTGGAGCGAGTACGCGGCACCCGAGTGGTCCACCGGACAGCTCCCGGCCGACGCCGACCAGCAGTACGCCACCGGGCAGTACGCCGCCGCCCAGGAGCAGCCGTACGCCGCGGTCGATGAACAGCCGTACGCCACCGGCCAGGTGCCCGCCGACGAGCCGCAGCCGCAGTACCCCGACGCCCAGGCCCACGAGGCCGGAGCCCACGAGCGCGCGGGCCGGGACAGCGGCGCCGTCGACCTCTCCGCGGTCCGCGCCGCCGAGGGCGCCTCGGCTCCGCCGCCGCGCCGCCCGCTCCACATGGGCCCGCCCGTCCCGGGCGGCACCAGCGGCAGCCCCGTCCGCTCCCTCGCCGACCGGGGCCCCGCCGCCCACCCCGCCCCCGCCCGGCACGCGGGCCCGCCCACGGCCGGCCCCGAGTACCTCGACCAGCCCGACCCGGCCACCCTGCCGGGCCCGCAGCTCGGCACCCTCCCCGAGGCCGACCCGTCCTGGCACACCGGCCAGGAGCCCGCCTGGAACACCGGGCAGCACACGTCGTACGGCGACGCGGCCCCCGTCGGCCCGGCGTACGCCCCCGACCACTCCGGCCACACCCATCTGCCCGGACAGCCGGTCCCCGCCGTCCACGGCACGGCCGCGCCAGCCCCGCACACCGGGACGCAGCCCTTCCCGGAGGCGCCGGCCCCCCAGGACGCCGCCCCCTACCAGGACGCCTCCGGACTCCCGGAGTACGCGCCCAACCCCGGGCTCCCCGAGCCCGGCACGCTGGCCCCGCACCCCGAGGGGCAGGCGGCCGCCGCACCGACCGAGACGACGTACGCCCCCGGGAGCGCGCCCGCCGAACCGGCCGCCCCCGGCGAGCAGGACCCCGCCGCCGCACCGGCCGACGCCACCGTGGACCTCCCCGAGCAGCGCACCGGTGCCACGCCGGACGCCGACGCGGGAGAGCCCGGCGGGCCGCGGGCGGCGACCGTGGAGGAGAACCCCGTGGCCGAACCCGTACACCCCCCGGTCGCCGACGCCTCCCTCGGCCAGTTCGTGGCCGTCCCGGGCGCCGTGCCGGCCGACGGCCACCTCGCGCCCGCCGAGACCGTCCCCGAGTGGGGGACGCCTCCGGCGGGGGTGCCGGTGCAGGGCGGGGCCGTTCCCGCCGACCCGGCCGTCGAGGCCGCGGCGGTGCCCGTCCCCGCCGAGCCCGTCGTGGAGGCTCCCGCCGAGGGCGAGGCCGCTCCGGAGGACGCCGCTGGCGAGCACTTCGCCGCCGAAGCCCCGGTGGCCGAGGCTCCGGTGACCGAGGAGAGCCAGGCCGTGCCCGCCGCCGAGGGCGCCGAGGAGATCCCGGCGGTGGACGAGGCCGCGGCGCCCGCGCCCGCCGAGGGCCTGGCTCCGGACGAGGCCGCCGTGGTCGCGGAAACCCTCCCCGAGGCGGGCGAGCCGGAAGCCGCCGCGCCGGAGGCCGAGACCGAGGCCGCTGAGGCCCCCGATCCCGCCCAGGTCCTCCCCCCCGAGGACGACCAGGCCCCGGTCCAGCCCGACGCCGACGCGGACGACGCGCTCGCCGCCGCCGAGCAGGCCCCGGACGCCGCCCCTGAGCAGGCGGCCCCGCAGGAAGCCGCCCGCCCCGCCGCCCCCGGGTACGCCGAGGCCGAGCGGGACGCCGTGCTCCGCGTCATGCGCGAGCGGCGCGACATCCGCAACGGCTTCCGCCCCGACCCCATCCCGCACGACGTGCTGCTCCGGGTCCTGGAGGCCGCGCACACCGCGCCCAGCGTCGGCCACTCCCAGCCCTGGGACTTCGTCGTCATCCGCTCCGCCGACACCCGGCGCGCCATGCACGAGCTGGCCGAGCGCCAGCGCGAGGCGTACGCCACCTCGCTGCCGAAGGGCCGCGCCAAGCAGTTCAAGGAACTGAAGATCGAGGCCATCCTCGACACGCCGGTCAACATCGTCGTCACCGCCGACCCCACCCGGGGCGGCCGCCACACCCTCGGCCGCCACACCCAGCCGCAGATGGCCCCGTACTCCTCGGCGCTCGCCGTCGAGAACCTCTGGCTCGCCGCCCGCGCGGAGGGGCTCGGGGTCGGCTGGGTCAGCTTCTTCGACGAGCGCGAGATGGTCCGCGAACTCGGCCTCCCCGACCACCTGGAGGTCGTCGCCTACCTGTGCGTCGGCTACGTCGACGAGTTCCCCGAGGAGCCCGAGCTGATGCAGGCCGGCTGGTCCAAGCGGCGCCCCCTGTCCTGGGTCGTCCACGAGGAGACGTACGGCCGCCGGGCGCTGCCCGGCGAGGAGCCGCACGACCTGCTCGCGCAGACCGTCGCCAACATCCGCCCGCTGGACGCCAAGGCGCTCGGCGAGGCGTGGGAGCGGCAGAAGCGGATGACCAAGCCCGCCGGTGCCCTCGGCATGCTGGAGATCATCTCCGCCCAGCTCAGCGGCGTCTCCCGTAAGTGCCCGCCGCCCGTCCCGGAGCCCGCCGCCGTCGCGGTCTTCGCCGGGGACCACGGCGTCCACGCCCAGGGCGTCACCCCCTGGCCGCAGGAGGTCACCGGCCAGATGGTGGCCAACTTCCTCGGCGGCGGCGCGGTCTGCAACGCCTTCGCCGCCCAGGTCGGCGCCGAGGTCTGCGTCGTGGACGTCGGCGTCGCCACCGACCTGCCCGCCACCCCGGGCCTGCTGCCCCGCAAGGTCCGCCCCGGCACCGCCGACATGACCACCGGCCCCGCCCTCAGCCGCGAGGAGGTCAAGGCCGCCCTCGAGGTGGGCATCGAGACCGCCCGCGACCTGGTCGCCGCCGGGAACAAGGCGCTGCTCACCGGCGAGATGGGCATCGCCAACACCACCGCGTCGGCCGCCCTCATCTCCGTCTACACCGGCGCCGACCCGGCCGAGGTCACCGGCCGCGGCACCGGCATCAACGACGAGACGCTGGCCCGCAAGACCGACGTGGTCCGCCGCGCCCTCGAACTGCACCGCCCGGACCCGGCCGACCCGATCGGCGTGCTCGCGGCCGTCGGCGGCCTGGAGCACGCCGCCATGGCCGGGCTCCTGCTGGGCGGCGCCAGCCTGCGCACCCCCGTCATCCTCGACGGGGTCAGCGCCGGGGCCGCCGCCCTGGTCGCCCGCGCCATCGCCCCCGAGGTGCTGGCCGCCTGCATCGCCGGGCACCGCAGCGCCGAACCGGGCCACGTCGCCGCCCTCAACAAGCTGGGTCTGCGCCCCCTGGTCGACCTCGACCTGCGGCTCGGCGAGGGCACCGGCGCCCTGCTCGCCCTGCCGATCGTGCAGAGCGCCGCCCGCGCCATGCACGAGGTCGCCACCTTCGACTCGGCCGGCGTCACCGAGAAGTGACCCGGGCGGCCGCCCGCCCCGACGGGGCCGGGCGGCCGCCGCGACCCCTCCCACCAGGGCCGAGGCCAGGCCGCGCCCGCCCCCGCCGTATCGTGGAGGTCGACAGCACCCCGCGCGGGCCCGCGTGTCGTCCGCCGCTCCACCGTCGCAGCGGCCCTCCTCCCGCCTGCCCGTCCCCAGGAGCCGCACCGCCATGGCCCATTCCGCCGACCACCCCGCCTATCCCGTCGGACTCCGCCTGTCCGGGCGGCGCGTCGTCGTCCTCGGCGGCGGCCAGGTGGCCCAGCGGCGGCTCCCCGCGCTCGTCGCGGCCGGGGCCGACGTGCTCCTCGTCTCTCCGTCGGCCACCCCCTCGGTCGAGGCCATGGCCGACGCGGGCGAGATCACCTGGGAGCGCCGCCGTTACCGCGCGGGCGACCTCACCGACGCCTGGTACGCCCTCATCGCCACCAGCGACCCCGAGGCCAACACCGCCGCCTCCGCCGAGGGCGAGGCCCACCGCGTCTGGTGCGTACGCGCCGACGACGCCGAGGCCGCCACCGCCTGGACGCCCGCCACCGGCCGCAGCGCCGGGGTCACCGTCGCCGTCCTCACCCGCGACACCGAACGCCGCGACCCCCGCTACACCGCCGCCGTCCGCGACGCCGTGGTCGACGGGCTGAGGGACGGCACCCTGCTCGCCGCCCGCCGCACCTCCCGTGCCGAGTCCGCCGCGCCGCGCGTCGCCCTGGTCGGCGGCGGCCCCGGCGACCCCGACCTCATCACGGTGCGCGGCCGCCGCCTGCTCGCCGAGGCCGACGTGGTCATCGCCGACCGGCTCGGCCCCCGCGACCTGCTCGCCGAACTGCCCCCGCACGTCGAGGTGATCGACGCGGCGAAGATCCCGTACGGCCGGTTCATGGCGCAGGAGGCGATCAACGCGGCGCTGGTCGAGCACGCCAGGGCCGGCAAGTACGTGGTGCGGCTCAAGGGCGGCGACCCCTTCGTCTTCGGGCGCGGCATGGAGGAGGTGGAGGCGCTCGCCGAGGCGGGGATCGCCTGCGCCGTGGTGCCCGGCATCTCCAGCTCCATCAGCGTTCCCTCGGCCGCCGGGATCCCCGTCACCCACCGCGGCGTGGCCCACGAGTTCACCGTGGTCAGCGGCCACGTCGCCCCCGACGACCCGCGCTCGCTGGTCGACTGGGCGGCGCTCGCGAAGTTGCGCGGCACCCTCGTGGTGCTGATGGGCGTCGACAAGATAGGCGCCATCGCCGAGGCCCTAGTGGCCCACGGACGCGACCCGCACACCAGGGTCGCCCTCGTCCAGGAGGGCACCACGGCCGCCCAGCGGCGCGTCGACGCCACCCTCGCCACCGTCGCGGAGACCGTCCGCGCCGAGGACGTCCGGCCGCCCGCCGTCATCGTCGTCGGCGAGGTCGTGGGCGTCGGCCCGACCGCCTGACGCCGCCGCCACCGAACGGGAGCCCCCACCCATGGCCGTACCGCAGCCCGTCACCGACCCCGGCGACCCGCGCCTGCACGACTACACCGACCTCACCGATGTCGCGCTGCGCCGCCGCCGCGAACCGGCCGAGGGCCTCTTCATCGCCGAGGGCGAGAAGGTCATCCGCCGCGCTGTCGAGGCGGGCTACACCTTGCGCTCCCTGCTGCTCTCCGAGAAGTGGCTCGACGTCATGGCGGACGTCATCGAGGCCGCCGAGGCGCCCGTCCACCTCGTCACCCCCGTCCTCGCGGAGCAGGTCACCGGCTACCACGTGCACCGGGGCGCCCTCGCCGCCATGGAGCGCAAGCCGCTGCCGGACCCCGCCGACATCCTCGCCACCGCCCGCCGCGTCGCCGTCCTGGAGGACATCGTCGACCACGCCAACGTGGGCGCCGCCTTCCGCAACGCAGCCGCGCTCGGCGTGGACGCCGTTCTCCTCTCGCCCCGGTGCGCCGACCCGCTCTACCGGCGTTCGGTGAAGGTCTCGATGGGGGCGGTCCTCCAGCTCCCCTGGACCCGGCTGGCCGACTGGCCCGCCGACGCGGAGCTGTTCCGGCGCCACGACTTCCTGACGGCCGCCTTCTGCCTCGGCGAGAAGACGCTCACCCTGGACGAACTGGCCGCCCGGCGCCCCGAGAGGCTGGCCCTGATGTTCGGCACCGAGGGCGACGGCCTCTCCGCCGGTGCCCTGGAGGCGGCCGACACCTGGGTACGTATCCCGATGGACGCCGGGGTGGACTCGCTCAACGTCGCCGCCGCCTCGGCCGTGGCCTTCTACGCGACGCGGGGCTGAGTCCGGGGCGGCCTGGGCCGCCCGCAGGGCATCACCGTCACCGGCGGGAGCCTCTTCGCGGTCGACGCGGCGGGCAGGCGCCGGCTGGCGGTGTCGCTCGCCACCGAGAAGGCCGAGGTCGAGGCGGAGGAGCTGCCCGTCGGCCCGCCACCCGGCGCGGCGCCCGCGGTCGTCCCCGCCCTCTTCGCCGCCGGGCTGCCCGGCGTCCCCCGTCGCTTCGCCGGACTGGCCGCCGCCCCGGACGGCACGCTGCTGCTCTCGGCCGACGGCGAGGGCACGGTCGTACGGCTGACCCGCGAGGGCGCCGGGGGCCGGGCGGAAGGCTGACGAGGAGGCGGAAGGGCCCCCGGGCGCCCCGCCCTGGACGCACCGACGCCGCCCCGGCCCGCCGACTCCCGTTCCCGGGGTGGCAGGGCCGGAGCGGCGCTCGCGCGTGGCGGCCGGGTCGGCTCGGTCAGGACGAGGCGCTGCCTGCCGTGACCGGCACCCGGGCCCCGTTCTCGCCGTTCTCGCCGTCCGCCTGCTCGGGCTCGGCGGGCGCTCCCGCCCGGGGGACATCCGCCGGAATCCCCTTGCCCTGCCGGGCGCGGTGCGCCAGCCAGAGGTCGGCGAGGAGGTTGAGGACGAGACCGGCGGCGCCCCAGGCGGCGATGGTGAGCAGGTTCCCGCCGATGCCGTGGCCCCCGAAGTAGACCACGGAGCGGGCGATGTCCACGGCGGCGGGAAGCGGCAGCACGTCCTGGAGGGTACGGAAGACCTCCGGGACCATGGAGATCGGCAGACCGCCGCCGGAGGCCGGGACGCCCAGCAGCATGAGGACGATCATGACGGGGACGATCGCCGCGAGGCCGATGGTGCGGGTGAAGGCGCCGGCGGCCAGCGACACGCAGAAGATGGTCGCCGCGCCGGCGCCGATCAGCACCCACGCGTGCCCGTCGACCGCCCCGATCAGCACGTCGAAGAGCAGCCAGAGCCACAGCGCCATGCCGACCGCCCATCCCGCCAGCAGCGGCAGGAACTGACGGAACCGGCGCAGCTCGGGGGCGCCGCCCCGCAGCACGGCCATGATCAGGAACCCGGCCATGATCCAGGACGTCGCCACGTAAAGGCTGTTGGAGCCCATCGTGTCGTCCGCGGTCAGCGGACGTACGTCCTTCGTCTCCAGCGTGGTCCTCTGCCCCTCGGCGACCTGCTGGAAGACGGTCCGCAGGATCGTCTGCTGGCTGGGTCCGGCGGCGGAGGCGGTGTGCAGCTCGGCCGCGCCGCCCGGTGCCGTGGGCAGCACGTACGCCCCGGCGACCTCCTGGCCGGTGAGCTGCCCGGTGGCCTCCTTCAGGGAGGAGACGGGCAGGCGACCTCCTGGCCGGTGAGCTGCCCGGTGGCCTCCTTCAGGGAGGAGACGGGCCGCAGGTCGAACATGGCGCCGAGGCTCGGCTCCAGGCCCGCCACGGCCTGCCGTGCCTGGTCCTGGGTGGCGCCCACCACGGCCACCGGCATCTCCCGCACCTCGGGCTCGTGCATCGAGCCGCCCATCAGGCCGACCACGGCGACCAGGATCGACAGCGGGAAGAGGACGGCGGCGACGTACCGGCTCCGCGGGGCGCGCACCGGTCCGCCGGCCAGCGCGGGCAGCGGCTCCCCGGGGCCGGAGACCGCGGGGGCGGCGGGGATCGCGTGGCCGGAGCGGCGCTCCTTGAGCAGGCAGAGGGCGAGCGCGGCGACCGCCCACACGGCGAGGGTCAGGAGGTGCGAGCCGAGGCCGCGGCCGTCGAAGTAGAGCAGCGAGCGCAGCGCCTCACCCGCCGCGGGAAGGGGCAGCACGCCGTGCAGGAACTGGAAGAAGCCCGGCATGGTGTGGATCGACAGCGACAGGCCCGAGGAGGGCATGCCGAAGACCACCCAGAGCAGCATGCCGAACAGGACCGCCAACGGCCCGACCAGCTTGGTGAAGAGGAGCTGGGTCAGGGCGACGGCACCGGTGGCCAGCACGCCGACGCCGAGGAACTGGAGGTAGTGCCCGTCGACGGCGCCGACCACGGGACCCAGAATGGTCCAGATGACGGTGCTGGTCAGGGCCGACCAGCCCAGCGCCACCTGGTCGTCCCCGCCACCGACGCGCTGGGCGAACTCGCCGAGCGGGCCGGTCAGGGTCAGCCGACCTGGCGGGCCCGGTTCGTCCGCGCCGCCGTGCACGACCCGCAGACGGCGGAGATCATGCGCGACCTCGGCGACCAGGCCCCCGTGGCCTCCCTCGTCATCCGCTCGGTCGCCGCCCGCCTCGACCACTTCCCCGCCAACATCGTGCGGGGCAGGGCCGCCCTGATGACCCACATCATCACCTCGACCCGCGGAGAACGAGGAGCGCGCCGCCCGCGAGGCCATCGACCCCCGCTGGCGAGCCACCGGCGACTTCCTCTCCGACGCCATCACCCGGATGCTCCTCGCCCCGGTGAGCCAGGGCAGCCGCGATGTGCCCTGACGGGCGGACGGCCACGCTCACCCCGGAGCGACCCCGGCAGCGCACGACGGCAGGCCACGCGTCAACGGGCCACCGCGGTGACGCCGAGCGGAGCCCCGCCCCCCTGAGTCCCGCCGGGAAGAGCACCGACCGGCCCCTGGCACCCCTGAGCCGCCGCGATCCCCAACGCCACCATCAGCGTGACCACCACGAACACCACCAGCCGCTGCCGCAGCAGCCGCGGATTGGCGGGCCGCCGCCCGGTCCCCGTGTTCCGCGGCGCCGCGGACCGCTGCCCGGTCCGCGGTCGCTGGGGCGGCCGCTTCCCGCCGGTCCGCGGGTTCTGGCCGGTCCTCGGGCGGGAGGCGGAGTTCGGGTTCCGCGGCGGTTCGCCACCCGGCCGCCGCCCGCCCGTACGCGACGGCTGCGGCCGCGCCCCGGACGAGCGCGAGGGCGGACCGGGCTGCTGATGGTGCTGCGTGCGCTGCCCCTCGGGCGGAACCGTCATCCGTCCCGTCGGCCGGTCCTGCTCAGTGCGCGGCCCCGGCGGCCGCGCGTCCGTGGGCGCCTGCGCCTCGCGCGCCGCGATCTCCTTGAGCCGCAGCGAGAGCTCCAGCGTGCTCGGCCGCTCCTCCGGCGTCTTGGCCAGGCAGGCCAGCAGCAGCGGAGCCAGCGCGTCCGGCACGCCCGCGAGCTGCGGCTCCTCGTGCACCACGCGGTACAGCATCACCTCGGAGCTGCCGTGCCCGAACGGCGAGTCGGCCATCGCCGCGTATGCCAGCGTCGCCCCCAGCGAGAAGACGTCGGTGGCCGGGGTGACCACCGCGCCGCGCACCTGCTCCGGCGCGAGGAAGCCGGGGGAGCCCACGGCCGTCCCCACATGGGTCAGCGTCGAGGCCCCCGTCGCCCAGGCGATGCCGAAGTCGATGATGCGGGGGCCCTTGGGGGAGAGCAGGATGTTCGACGGCTTCAGGTCCCGGTGGACCACTCCCGCCTCGTGGACGGCGACCAGCCCCTCGGAGAGCGCCGCCCCGACCGAGGCCACGTCGGCGGCCGACAGCGGCCCCTCGTCGGCGACCTTGTCGTGCAGCGAGGGACCCGGTACGTACTGGGTGGCGAACCACGGCCGGTCCGCGTCCAGATCCGCGGCGACCAGCCGCGCCGTGCAGCCGCCCCGGATGCGCCGGGCCGCGGAGACCTCGCGCGCGAAGCGCGACCGGAACTCCTGGTCCTCCGCCAGGTCCGGGCGGATCACCTTCAGCGCCACCCGCTGGCCGCGCCGGTCGGAGCCCAGATAGACCACGCCCATCCCGCCCGCGCCCAGCCGCCGGTGAAGCCTGAACGAGCCGACGACACGCGGGTCCTCGCGTCGGAGCCGCATCATCGCCATGTCCATCTCCGCTGCCCGGTCCCTGTGACGAGCCACAGCTTACGGTTCCCCGGCCTCCGGCGCTCTCAGGCCGCGCCCTTGCTTGCGCGTCGATTCTGCGTGCGGTAGGCGCGAACTGAGCGCCGGTCATGAGCCGTTCGCCAGGCTTCTTGTTGACGCGGCGTCTGTTCAACAGGCCGTGTGACGGCATTCTCTGACGCCCCGTCGGGGGCGCGCCGACCGGCCCGCGGCTCCCTTTCCCGATCCCGCGCGGCCCGTCGGCCGGACACCCGCACGAGCCTCCGGACCACGCTCCGTACCCTCACGCCGCCTCGCACGCGTGAGCGAAGTCACCCGCGCACCCGCCGCGTCCCCTCGGGGAGATCCCGTACCTCCGGCGGGCCCTCTGCAACCACAGGAGTACGCCGTCGGGCCCCCGGTCATCCTGCGGGAGGCCCGCACATCGGTACGCCGGCATGACGCCCCGGCGGCGCCCCGCGCATAGATTTCTTCACAGGCGGCGGACACGGGCTGCGCATCACGGCCCGGGTTGCCGCCGTCCGAAACGAACAGGAGAGGACCATGGCTGAAGCGCTGCGCACCCGAGGACGCCGGACACTGGCGGCGTTCCCGGCCGTGCGGCCGTTCGGCCCGCCCCGCGGAGACCGGCGGCACCCGCTGGTCGCCACGGCGATGGTCCTTCCCCTGGCCGCCCTTCTCGTCGTCGTCTTCGGCGGCTGGGAAGCGGTGGTGGCACAGGCGTCGTCCGTAGGTGTGATGCTGGGGCGCTGACGCGCCCCGGTCCGGGAGAGCGGCCCGGGACCCCGTGGGGACGGGGGTACGACGGACGACAGGACGCCCGCGCGGTCACCCGCGCGGGCGTCTTCGCGTGCCCGGCCCGCCCGTGCGCCGGCCCGGGCGCCCAGCTCCCGCCCGGCGGTCACCGCACCCGCCGCCCCCGCAGGCACCCCGCCGGAGAGGGAGGCAAGCTGACCCCATGCCCCGCGAGGACCTGCACGCCACCCTGGCCGACCACGCCGCCGACCGAGCCCACCCCGTCACCCCGCCGACCCCCTGCTCCTGCCCCGCCCGCGTCCTGGCCGACCGGCCGGACGGCACCGTGGTGCGCCACGGCCACGTCGTCGTGAAGGCCCACACCCCGGCCACCCGTGCCCCCGGCGCGGCCGCCGCCCTGCGCGCCCGCCTCGCCGCGGCGGCCGCCCCCGCGCTGGCCGGCACCGTGCTGCGGCCCCTCGCCGGCGCCCCCGTCGAGGTCGGCGGACGCCTGCTGACCTGCTGGCCCTACGGCACCCCGGTCGACCCGGCGGCCCCCGGCGCCGCGCCCTGGGAGGAGACCGCCACGCTGCTGGCCCGCCTCCACCAGGCGCCGCCGACGGTGTTCGGCGGGGCCCCGCCCCGCGCCCGCGGCCCCGAGAAGGCCGGACACGCCCTCGCCCGGCTGTGGAACTCCCCGCTCCGCGGACCCGCCAGAGCGGCGGTCCTCGCAGCCGGGGCCGGAGCCGGAGCGGGTGCGGAGGAACGGCCCGGCACGGCCGTCTGCCACGGCGACCTCCACCTGGGGCAGTTGGTGCGCGACCCGGACCCCGGTCAGGGCTGGGTGCTGATCGACGTGGACGACATGGGGATCGGCGACCCGGTCTGGGACCTGGCCCGCCCGGCGGCCTGGTTCGCCTGCGGCCTGATGGCCCCGGAGGACTGGGTGCGCTTCCTGGCGGCGTACCGGGAGGCGGGCGGCCCGGCGGCGGGCCCGCCCGGCGAGGAGTGGCGCCAACTCGACGGCCCGACCCGGGCCCTGACGGCCCAGATCGCGGCGCAGGCGCTGGTCAAGGCGGAGCAGGCCGGGCGGCCCCTGGACGAGGACGAGTCGGCCTTCGTGGACGCCTGCGCCAGGATGGCCCCGCTCCCTCGCGGACGGAGCCTGGACGCCGCGACGTAGGGTGCCAGAGGCCGCGCCTGGGCAGGATCCCGGCGCAGGTCCCGTCCACAGGCGAGGAGTTGAGCCGAACCATGCACTGTCCGAAGTGCCACGCCCCGATGCACACCTACAACCGCAACGGCGTCCAGATCGAGCAGTGCGGAGGATGCCGGGGGATATTCCTGGACTACGGGGAGCTGGAGGCGCTGACCCGCCTGGAGTCCCAGTGGTCGCAGCAGGCCCCACCGCCCGCCGCCCCGCCCGCACCCCACGCGCCGCAGGCACCTCACGCGCCCCACGCTCCGCAGGCGTACCCGGCCCCGCCCGCCCCCGCCTGGGGTGCCCCGCACCACGGCGGCCACTACGGCCGCCGCCGCGACCGCGGCTTCGGCCGCATGCTCTTCTCCTCCTGACCCCACCGCTTCCGGCCGCACCCGGGCGGACCTCCACGTCGGAGGGGCCCGCCCGGGAGCGGCCACCGGAGACGGGGAGGACACGACGACGGAGCCCCCGACCGCCTGAGGCGACCGGGGGCTCCGGATGGTGCGCGATACTGGGATTGAACCAGTGACCTCTTCCGTGTCAGGGAAGCGCTCTCCCGCTGAGCTAATCGCGCGGGGCCGACCGCGACCGGAGACCGGCCGGAGTACGGGGGGTGTGGTGCTGCGTGCGCGATACTGGGATTGAACCAGTGACCTCTTCCGTGTCAGGGAAGCGCTCTCCCGCTGAGCTAATCGCGCGGGCGGAACCGCGAGGTTCCGAGTGGACGATACTGGGATTGAACCAGTGACCTCTTCCGTGTCAGGGAAGCGCTCTCCCGCTGAGCTAATCGTCCTTGGAGGTGGAGACGGGATTTGAACCCGTGTAGACGGCTTTGCAGGCCGTTGCCTCGCCTCTCGGCCACTCCACCACTGCGGGGGTTCGGGAAGATCCCCCACGCCGAGCGGACGACCAGGTTCGAACTGGCGACCTCAACCTTGGCAAGGTTGCGCTCTACCAACTGAGCTACGTCCGCTTGTCTTTCCCGTGGCGCTTGCGCGTCCCGGCGACGTGTTGAACTCTAGCGGATTCCTGGGCCAGTACAAAAACGCGTTTGCGCAGCGTGCTGCGGTGACCTCGGCGAGCGGCCGCGCCGGGCGCGCCGACCTAGACTCGCGCACGTGCACAGCCCCGCTCTCCCGCTCCCCCCGCTCGCCCGTTTCGGCGAGCTCCTCGCCACCGGTCTGCTCGACGTCACCCACGACCCCGAGGCGCTCGGTTCCGAGGGCTTCTGGGCGGTCGTCGCCTCCTTCGAGGGCCGCCTGACCTGCGCCCGCTTCGCCGACGTACGCCGCGAGCCGGTGCCCGCGCCGCGCCCCGGCGCCTGGCGGGGACCCGCCCCCGACGCCTGGGAGTCCTCCCTCGGGCACGCCGCGTACACGGACGGGGTGCGGCGGATCCGGGCCGCTGTCGCGCGGGGCGAGGTGTACCAGGCCAACCTCTGCCGGGTGCTCTCCGCGGCCCTGCCCGACGGGGCGGAGGCGGACGTCGACGCCCTGACCGCGCTGCTGGCCCGGGGCAACCCGGCCCCGTACGCCGGAACGATGCGCCTGCCGGGGCACGGCATCGGGGTGGCCACCGCCTCGCCCGAGCTGTTCCTGCGGCGCCGGGGGCCGGTCGTCGAGTCGGGGCCGATCAAGGGGACCGGCGCCACCGAGGCGGACCTCCTGGAGAAGGACTACGCCGAGAACGTCATGATCGTCGACCTGGTCCGCAACGACCTCGGCCGCGCCGCCGCCACCGGCTCCGTACACGTCCCGGAGCTGTGCGTGGTCGAGAAGCACCCCGGCCTGGTCCACCTCGTCTCCACGGTCCGCGCCACCCTGGCGGCGGACGTCGACTGGCCCGAGCTGCTCGCGGCCGCCTTCCCGCCCGGCTCGGTCACCGGGGCGCCCAAGTCGAGCGCGCTGCGGATCATCCGGGAACTGGAACCCGCCCCCCGGGGCCCCTACTGCGGCGCGATCGGCTGGGTCGACGCCGACCGGGGCACGGCCGAGCTGGCGGTGGGCATCCGCACCTTCTGGACGGAGCCCGCCGACGGCGGCGCGGTGCTGAAGTTCGGCACCGGCGCCGGGATCACCTGGGGCTCCGACCCCGAGCGGGAGTGGCGGGAGACCGAGCTGAAGGCGTCCCGGCTGCTGGCGATAGCGTCGGACGGACACGAGGCAAGTGGAGGAACCCTCACGTGAAGATCTGGCTCGACGGCGCCCTGCGGGACGCCGGTACCGCACGGGTGTCCGTCCTGGACCACGGGCTGACCGTCGGCGACGGCGTCTTCGAGACGCTCAAGACGGTCGGCGGCCGCGCGTTCGCGCTCACCCGCCACCTGGACCGCCTCGCCCGCTCGGCCCGCGGCCTGGGCCTGCCCGATCCCGACCTGGACGAGGTGCGCCGTGCGTGCGCCGCCGTCCTTCAGGCCGGCCCGCTGCCGATGGGCCGGCTGCGGGTCACCTACACCGGCGGCCTCTCCCCGCTCGGCTCCGACCGCGGCCAGGAGGCGCCCACCCTGGTCGTCGCCCACGGCGAGGCGCACCCGCGCCCCGAGACGACCGCCGTCGTCACCGTCGACTGGACCCGCAACGAGCGGGGCGCGCTGACCGGGCTGAAGACCACCTCGTACGCCGAGAACGTCGTCGCCCTCGCCCGCGCCCGCGAACAGGGCGCCACCGAGGCGCTGTTCGGGAACACCGCGGGGGCGCTCTGCGAGGGCACCGGCTCCAACGTCTTCGTCGTCCTCGACGGCGAGATCCACACCCCGCCCGTCTCCTCCGGCTGCCTCGCCGGGATCACCCGCGCGCTGGCCGTCGAATGGACCGGGGCCCAGGAGACCGACCTGCCGATGGACGTCCTGGACCGGGCCGACGAGGTCTTCCTGACCTCCTCGCTCCGCGACGTGCAGGGCGTGCACCGGGTCGACGGCCGCACCCTGGCCGACGCCCCGGGACCGGTCACGGCCAAGGCGATCCGGGTCTTCGCCGAGCGGTCCGCCGCCGACATCGACCCCTGAGCCCGGCGGCACGGCGGCCCGTACCGGCCGGGAACGGTGGTGACAGGCGGCGGTCGGCAGGGGTAGAACCACACCGATGACCACCACCCTGCGGCCCGCTGCGCCGCTTCAGCGCGAGCCCGACGGCACGGTCCGCCTCCGGCTGTACGACATCTGCGTCAACGGGCGGCCGGTCGGGAGCCTGCGCGTCGGCACCGCCCCCGGCTTCGGTCCCACCGTCGGCCTCCTGGACGGCCTCACCGTCGCGGAGGCCGACCGGGGCCGTGGCAGGGCGACGGTGGCGCTGCTCGCCGCCGAGGAGGTGCTGCGCGGCTGGGGCTGCACCGTGGCCCGCTGCGCGGTGCCCGCCGACGCCGGCCCCGCACTGCGCCTGGCCGCCGCCCTCGGCTGGACCGAGGGCGGCCGGAACATGGTGAAGCCGCTGCCGCCCACCCCACCGCCGCTCCCCGCCGGGGTCACGGCCCGCCCCATGACGCCCGAGGAGTACGCGGCCTGGGAGGCCGCCTCGCGCGCCGAGTACGCCCGGGAGTGGGCCGCCCGCGGCCTCACCGACGAGCAGGCCCGCGCCAAGTCCGAGGCCAGCCACCGCGTCAACCTCCCCGAAGGCCTCGCCACCCCCGGCGTCTCCTTCGGCGTGGTGGAGGCCGACGGCGCGGCCGCCGGCCACGTCTGGGTCGCCTCCCGCGAGGCGGAGCCCGGCACCCCCGGCTCGTACGTCTTCGACGTGGAGGTCCGCCCGCAGTTCCGGGGGCGCGGGCTCGGGCGGGCGCTGATGCTGCTCGCCGAGCGCACCGCCCTCGCCGGCGGCGACCGGGTCCTGGGTCTCCACGTCTTCGCGGGCAACACCCCGGCCCGGCGGCTCTACGACTCCCTCGGCTACACCACCACCCGGCAGCACTGGACCAAGCAGCTCTGAGGCCGCCGGGGCGGCGGGTCAGCCCGCGAGCAGCCGGTCCGCGATCTCCTCGATGCGGGCCCGCAGCCCCTGCTGGCTCTTGCCGCCGTCCAGCCGCTCGCCGCCGAGCACATAGGTCGGCGTGCCGGTGACCTTGAGCGCCTTGCCCTCGGCCTGGTCGGCGTCGACGATCAGGATGTGCCGCCCGTCGACCAGCGCGGTGTCGAACTCCTCGGCGTCCAGCCCCAGCTCCCCGGCCACCTCCACCAGGAGCGGCTCGCCCCTCCGGTCCAGCTCCTCGACCCGGTCCAGCACCGCGCGTACGTACTCCCACCCCTTGCCCTGGACCAGGGCCTCCTCGGCGGCCTGGGCGGCGGCGAAGGAGTGCCGGTGCTTCTCCAGCGGGAAGTGGCGCAGCCGGATGTCGAGGCGGTCGCCGTAGCGCTCGCGCAGCGCGTCGACGTCGCCGAGGGCCGCGCGGCAGTCGGGGCACTGGAGCTCGCACCACACGTCCAGGACGACGGGTGCGGGGGAGGGGGAGGAGGAGTCGTTCATGACCGACAGTCTTCCAGCCGCCCACCGGCCCGCCGAATCCGGAGCGCCGCCCGCCCGGCTGCCCGCCCCTGGGGAGGAGGGCGCCCCGGAGATCTCCCGGAGATCAGGCGGGTCCGGGGCCGGGGCGTGGCCATCCGCACCCCGGGCGGTGCAGGATGGAAGGAGTCCCACTCACCTGCCTGGAGGACCGGATGCTTGCCGAGACCGTGTGTTCAGCCGTGGCCGCGGCCGGCCTGGGCATCGCCGCCGTGACCGCCTACCGCAAGCGGTTCCTCACCGCGACGCGGATCGCCGCCTACGCCCTGGTCCCCGCCGGGCTCGTACTGACCGGCGCGGTCGCCTGGGTGGCCAGGACCGCCTTCAGCCCCACCGCCTGGGTCGGTTTCGGGGTCCTCGGGCTGGCCTGGGTGCTCTTCATGACGACCCGGGCCGTCGAGCGGCGCCGGGGGACCCGCAAGGAGCGGTCGGCCGGTTCGCCGGAGGCGGTGGCCGGGGCCACGCCGCCCGCGGTCGGCGGGAGCGCCGGCGCCGGGCGGGCGGCCCAGGCCCCCGCGGCGGGCAAGAAGCAGGCCGGCGGAGACGACGACTTCTCCGACATCGAGGCCATCCTCAAGAAGCACGGCATCTGAGACACGGCCGCGCGAGGCCGGTGGAGCCGCGCACCCCGTGGCGGCGTACGCCCCCGGGCGCGCGGCTTCGCCGTGCACGCCTTGGCGTGCCCGTGGCGCGCTCACGGGAACCGGTGAACCTGGCGGCTCTTCCCAGGCCGGCGGCGCTTTCGGGCTGACCGGGCGGGTCATGATCTCCGCGAGATGCTCGACACCACGCCTCCCGAACACGCCCCCGCCCGCCCCGACGCCGAGCGCCGCGGCTGCCTCTTCGCCCTCTCCCAGCCGCCCCTGATGATCTTCCTCCTGGTGATCGGCTGCCTGCTGATGCTCGGGGCGGTGCATGACCTGTTCCTGTTGTGAGCCGGGCGGCCGCCCCGGGACTCAGCCCGCCGCCTCCCGCCGCCGCGCCCGGTAGGCGGCCACGTGCAGGCGGTTGCCGCAGGTGCGGCTGGAGCAGTAGCGCCGCGAGCGGTTCCGGGAGAGGTCCACGAAGGCGTCGGGGCAGTCCGGCGCCTCGCACCGGCGCAGTCGCTCGCGCTCCCCGGCGACCACGAAGAACGCCAGCGCCATCCCGCCGTCGGCCGCCAGGTGGTCGGCGACCGAGGCGCCCGGCGCGAAGTAGTGCACGTGCCAGTCGAAGCTGTCGTGGTCGGTCAGCCGGGGCGTGGTCCCCGCCGCCGCCACCAGCTCGTTGATCACCAGGGCGGCGTCCTCGGTCCGCTCGGCCGCGAAGACCGCCTCGAACCGCTCCCGCACCCGGTGCACGGCGGCCAGGTCGGCCGCGCCCAGCTCGCCCACGTCGCTCACCCCGTGCGCGTCGACGAAGGCCCGCAGCGCGGCCACGTCGTCCAGCCGGTCGGGGCGGCCGTCGCCGGAGGCGGTGTTCACCAGACCGACCACGGCGTCCAGCGCACATCGGGTGTCGTGGGTGATCAGCACGGTCGCTCCCTGGCCTGGAGGTCGGGCCGGTGCCCGCCGGTGCTGGCCGATGGTAGACGAGCCGCCCGGAGCGCGCCGGAGGGCGCCGGGGCGCCGACCCGCCGGAGGACGCACGAGAGCCGCCCCCCGCGCCGGACGCGCGGTGGCGGCATTCGTACTCCGTGAGCGGTTGTCGGACCCCGGGCCGCCTCCCCGAGTCGGGCGGCCGGGCGGAGCTGGCACGCTGCCCGGAGGTGTTAACTCTCCGCCAGGATGTGCGACAGCTCCGTGTCGAGATCGAAGTGACGGTGCTCGGTGCCCGGGGGCACCGCCGCGTCCGTGCGCTTCAGGAAGGATTCCAGCGCCCGCGCCGGGGCTTCGAGCAGAGCCTCACCTTCGGGGGAGCTCAGGGCGATGCAGACGACGCCCTGACCGTGGCTGCGGGACGGCCAGACACGGACGTCGCCGGTACCGGTGGGCCGGTGCAGGCCCTCGGCGAGGAGGTCGCGGGCGAACACCCACTCGACCGTCTCCTCGGCTCCGGTGTGGAAGGTGGCGTGCACGGCATAGGGATCGGCCGTGTCATACCGCAGTCCTGCGGGAACAGGCAGTGAGGACTCGCTCGACACAACGAGGCGCAGGTGCAGCTCGCAGCTGACCGTGGTGTTCATAAGCGCCAGGGCCTTTCGCTCAGTGTGCGCTCGGGGATTCGCACGTCGGCGAAATCGACATGCCACCTACGGTGCCGTTGTAAACCCCTCTGGGCATTTTGCGAAGGTTGAGATACCTCGTACGGCCGAGTATTCACCACGGGTGCGGCCATTCCGGCGAGGCGGGCGCGTCGGGTACGTTTGTCCTCATGAATACGGGGAGTGACGAAGCCGGTTCCACCGCCGTTGCGGAGGACGAGGCGAAGAAGAAGCCTGAGCGGGAGCTCGGGTCGCGGGCGCCGAAGTTCATCCGGCGCAGCCGGGCCCTGCACCTGAGCTGGCAGGTGGGCGTCTTCATGGTGGGGCTGGCCGTCGTGGGGGCGGGAGTGCTGATGCTGGCCCTGCCGGGGCCGGGGTGGCTGGTGATCTTCGCCGGGATGGCGATCTGGTCCACCGAGTTCGTCTGGGCGCAGATGGTGCTGCGCTGGACGCGCCGGAAGGTCACGGAGGCGGCGCAGCGGGCGCTGGACCCGAAGGTCCGCCGCCGCAACCTCATCCTGACCTCGGTCGCCGTGCTGATCGGCGCCGCCCTGTGCGCGCTCTACCTCTGGCGGTTCGGGCTGACGCTGCCCTGGGACATCACCTGGTGAGGCCGGCCGTCCGCGCCCGGTCCGCGGGTGCGCGCGGGGGTGGCGGGGGCACCCGCTGACATGCGGTAATGTTCTCTCTGCGCCCGGGCGATTAGCTCAGTGGGAGAGCGCTTCGTTCACACCGAAGAGGTCACTGGTTCGAACCCAGTATCGCCCACCCCGGGGCTGCGGCCCGAAGGCTTCCGGCCTTCGGGCCGCAGCCATGTGCGGGCCCGGCTCCCGTGCCGCGCGCTGTGACGCCGGGTGACCGCGGCGGCCGGTGCGGGGATCCGCGAGAAATGCCCGGAATAAAGGTTCCGCGGCTATTCGTGGCGTACGCCACGCGGGTCGTCCGGGTGACGCCTCTTCAGTTCCGCGCGGACGCCGGGAATTCACGTACCGGAATGTCTTCCGCCCTTTCCCGCTTTTCGTACTCCCCGCTTTTCTGCCCCGAATGTGGAATGCGCCCCGCCGGACGGGTGGCTGACGGGGTATTTGTCGACTTGGCGTCAGAAGGCGTGGCCGCATCGGCGGGTGGCGGCGGCGCGCCCCCGCCGGGGGTCGCGTGGCCATGGCGCCGACAGGGCAGCCTTGCCCGCATGGACCTGAACCACTACCGCTTCCACAGCCGCTGGGAGCTCCCGGCCGCCCCCGACGCCGTCTACCGGGTGCTGGAGGACGTCTCCGGCTACCCCCGCTGGTGGCGCCAGGTCCGCGGGGTGCGCCGCGTCAGCGAGACGGAAGGCGTCCTCCGCTTCCGCTCGCTGCTGCCCTACGACCTGAACGTCACCGCGCGCCTGCGCAGGCAGGACCCGGCCGCCCGCCTGCTCGAAGCCGCCCTCGACGGCGACCTGCTGGGGACGCTGGTCTGGCGGGTCGACGCCTTGGCCGGCGGCGCCCGGGTCGACTTCGACCAGGCGGTGGTGGTCACCCCACGGCTGATGCGCCTGCTGGCCGTGCCCGGGCGTCCCCTCTTCCGCGCCAACCACGCCCTGATGATGCGCTCCGGGCGGGCGGGCCTCGCGCGGCTGCTGGGGGAGGGGTGACGCCTTCTGCCCGCTCTCGGTGTGCCGGGCGCCCGCGGGAACTGGGCGGGATGCGTCGGACACCTGCCGGCCCGCACCCGCCGGTTTGAACGCCGGGCCCCGGGGCCTGTATGGTTCAGTCCGTTCCCGGGCGATTAGCTCAGTGGGAGAGCGCTTCGTTCACACCGAAGAGGTCACTGGTTCGAACCCAGTATCGCCCACCCCGGGAGAGCCGGTCCGTCGTCGACGGACCGGCTCTTCGCTGTCCGGACGCCCCCGCCGACCCCGCTGGCCGGGCAGAGGTCTCAGACGGTGGCCGCCGCCTGCGGGCGCAGCGGCCACGCCGTGTCCACCCGCTCCGGGGCCCGCTCCCGGACGCCCCGCCCCGGCCGGCCCCGCACCTGCCCCGCGTACCAGTCCTCCTGGAGCGCGTGGAGTTCGCTCGGCGTCAGCCGCTGCAACCGGGGCGCGAAGACCCGGGCCAGGGCCCGGGTCACCTCGATCGTGGCCCGTGCCCCGTCCGCCGGGTCGTGCGGCGGCGCCGGGGAAACGCCGTACCGGGCGCAGAGCGCGTCCAGCTCGCGGGAGCCCTTGCGGTACCGGTCGAGGTGGCCGTCGAGGACCCGCGGGTCCAGCACGCTCAGCGGCGCCCCCGCCAGGTAGGCGCCGAGGGACGAGGCCCGGTGGCGCCGCAGCTCGCGGTCGAGCAGGGTCAGCGTGGCCGGAGCCTGTGCCACCACCAGCGGGCGGCCCGCCGCCGCGTGCCCGGCCAGCGCCCGGCCGACCTCCTCCATCACCGGCGCCGGCCAGCGGCCCGTGCGCTCCACCTGATCCCGCGTCAGGCCGTGCCGCCCGGCCTCCTCCTCGGTCATCGCCACCCCTGGACTGACCAGCCAGCGCAGCACCCTGGGGCGCGCTCCGGACAGGTCCTGGACGACGACGGCGGCCGTCACCAGGCGGTCCGTCTCGGCGTCCGGCCCCGTCGCCCGCAGACTCAGCGCGGCCAACGGGCCCTCGTACCAGTGCGTCATGACGAACCAGCTCCCTCCCACCCGCACGGACGGCGTCCCGCCCGGGAGGTGATACCCGTCCGCCCGGGCCGGTACGCGGCGTCCGGCCCCCTCAGCCGGTCAGCGGCCGGTGCGCCCACAGGTCGCGCAGGACGCCGATCTCGGCGCCGTGGTGGACGATCTCGCGGGTGATGTGGAGGACCAGCGCGCCCATCGGCGCCTCGGCGAACGGTCCCTCCGACGGACCGCAGGGCCGCTCCAGCCCCTCCTCGCCGAGGCCGCGCACCCCCGCGATCCACGCTGCGTACCGGGTGTCGAGCTGGTGCAGCGCCTCCTCGGCGGTGCCGGCGTACGCGAAGCTGCCGTAGTCCGTCTCCGGGCCGCCGAAGTGGGCGGCGAGCCGGGTGCCGAGGACGCCGACGATCACGTGGCCCAGCCGCCAGGCGACGGTGGTGACCGGCGGCGGGGCGGGCTCGGGGAAGGCGTAGTCGATGGTCCAGTCGCCGCTGCCGGCCGCCATCGGCCACGGGCTGGTCCCGGCAGGACGGACGTTCCAGCACCCCTCGACGGGCTCCCAGAAGTACTCGGCGTCGGTGAGCCCGGCCAGACGCGGGCGGAGCAGATGGGTCCAGTACCAGTCGAGCTGATCGGTGAGGAGGCCGTTCCAGTCCGTAGTCATGCGGGCACGGTAGGCCGCTTCCGGGGCGCGGGCGAGCGGACGCGTCGGCGGAACCCTTTCGCGTCAGCCCTCCGCGGCTCGGTACCATCGGCCCGTGCGTGCACGCCAGATCCGGCGCACGCTCCCCACCTCAGTCAGGAGAGACCGGTGTCAGACGTCCGTGTGATCATCCAACGCGATTCCGAGCGGGAAGAACGCGTGGTGACGACGGGCACTACGGCCGCCGACCTCTTCGCCGGGGAGCGCACCGTCATCGCCGCCCGGGTGGACGGCGAGCTGAAGGACCTCGCGTACGCCCCGGGCGACGGCGAGAGCGTCGAGCCCGTCGACATCTCGTCCGAGGACGGGCTGAACATCCTGCGCCACTCCACCGCGCACGTCATGGCCCAGGCCGTCCAGGAGCTCTTCCCCGAGGCCAAGCTCGGCATCGGCCCGCCGGTCAAGGGCGGCTTCTACTACGACTTCGACGTCGCCGAGCCCTTCACCCCGGAGGACCTCAAGCGCGTCGAGAAGAAGATGCAGGAGATCCAGAAGCGCGGCCAGCGCTTCTCCCGCCGGGTCACCACCGACGAGGACGCCCGCGCCGAGCTGGCCGGCGAGCCGTACAAGCTGGAGCTCATCGGCCTCAAGGGCAACGCCGGGCAGGCCGCCGACGGCGCCGACGCGGAGGTGGGCGGCGGCGAGCTGACCATCTACGACAACCTCGACGCCAAGACCGGCGAGCTGTGCTGGAAGGACCTCTGCCGAGGCCCCCACCTGCCCACCACCCGCAACATCCCGGCCTTCAAGCTGATGCGCTCGGCCGCCGCCTACTGGCGAGGCAGCGAGAAGAACCCGCAGCTCCAGCGGATCTACGGCACCGCCTGGCCCTCCAAGGACGAGCTCAAGGCCCACCTGGAGTTCCTCGCCGAGGCCGAGAAGCGCGACCACCGCAAGCTCGGCACCGAGCTGGACCTCTTCTCCTTCCCCGACGAGCTCGGCCCCGGCCTCGCCGTCTTCCACCCCAAGGGCGGGGTGGTCCGCAAGGAGATGGAGAACTACTCCCGCAGCCGCCACGAGGACGCCGGGTACGAGTTCGTCAACACCCCGCACATCTCGAAGGAGCAGCTCTTCGAGACCTCCGGGCACCTGCCGAACTACTCCGAGGGCATGTTCCCGCCCATCGAGTTCGACGGGCAGAACTACCGCCTCAAGGCGATGAACTGCCCCATGCACAACCTGATCTTCAAGGGCCGGGGCCGCTCCTACCGCGAACTGCCGCTGCGCCTCTTCGAGTTCGGCACGGTCTACCGGTACGAGAAGTCCGGTGTGGTGCACGGCCTGACCCGCTCGCGCGGCTTCACCCAGGACGACTCGCACATCTACTGCACCAAGGAGCAGATGCCCGAGGAGCTCGACTCCCTGCTCACCTTCGTGCTGGACCTGCTCCGCGACTACGGCCTCAACCAGTTCGAGCTGGAGCTCTCCACCCGCGACCCCGAGTCGGACAAGTTCATCGGCGAGGACGCCGAGTGGGCCGAGGCCACCGAGGCGCTCCGCCAGGCCGCCGAGAAGCAGGGCCTCCCGCTCGTCCCCGACCCGGGCGGCGCCGCGTACTACGGCCCGAAGATCTCCGTCCAGGCGAAGGACGCCATCGGCCGCTCCTGGCAGATGTCGACCATCCAGGTCGACTTCCAGCAGCCGAAGCGGTTCGGCCTGGAGTACACGGCGGCGGACGGCTCGCGCCAGCAGCCGGTCATGATCCACCGGGCGCTCTTCGGCTCCATCGAGCGGTTCTTCGCGGTCCTCCTCGAGCACTACGCGGGCGCGTTCCCGGCGTGGCTCGCGCCGGTCCAGGCGGTCGGCATCCCGATCGGTGACGCACACGTCTCCTACCTCCAGGAGTTCGCCGCCGAGGCGAAGGCGCGCGGGCTGCGGGTGGAGGTCGACGCCTCCTCCGACCGGATGCAGAAGAAGATCCGCAACCACCAGAAGGCGAAGGTGCCGTTCATGGTCATCGTCGGTGACGACGACATGAATGCCGGCACGGTCTCCTTCCGGTACCGCGACGGCTCCCAGGAGAACGGCATCGCCCGAGAGGACGCCATCGCCAAGCTCCTCGACGTGGTGGAGCGGCGCGTCCAGGTCTGAGACGCCGCACGTACGCACGGCCGGCCCCCGGCGAGCAGCTCAGCTCGCCGGGGGCCGGCCGGTGTGCTCGCCCTCGTCGGCGAAGACCTGAAGCATCCAGGAGGCGAACGAGCCGGTCAGCGCGCCGGGCAGGGCGAGGCCGCCGGCCATCAGCGCCACCAGCACGGCACGGCCGAGGAAGGTGACCGGGACGGCTCCGTGCGGTTCTCCCAGCGGATCAGGCGGCCCTGGTCGGGGGCGGGCCGGTCGGTGGGGTGCGCAGGGGGCTCAGCATCGCGGCCGGCGCCGGGCCACCGCCCCGGCGACACGCTCCCGGCGGCGGAGGTCATATGCTGCAAGGCATGACGACTGAGCCGGAGCAGCAGTTCGGAGTGGGGACGCCCGACGCGTTCCAGCGCCTGTGGACGCCCCACCGGATGGCGTACATCCAAGGCGAGAACAAGCCGACCGGTCCTGGTGCCCAGGACGGCTGTCCCTTCTGCGCGGTCCCCTCCAAATCCGACGAGGACGGGCTGATCGTCCGGCGCGGGGAGCGCGCCTACGCGGTGCTCAACCTCTACCCGTACAACGGCGGCCACCTGCTGGTGGTGCCCTACCGGCACGTCGCCGACTACACGGAGCTGGACGCCGCGGAGACCGCCGAGGTCGCCGAGCTGACCAAGCAGGCGATGACGGCGCTGCGGTCCGCCTCCGGAGCGCACGGCTTCAACATCGGGCTCAACCAGGGGTCGGCCGCGGGCGCGGGCATCGCCGCCCACCTCCACCAGCACATCGTGCCGCGGTGGGGCGGGGACACCAACTTCATGCCGGTGATCGGCGACACCAAGGTCCTGCCGCAGCTCCTCGGCGACACCCGGGCGATGCTGGCCGCCGCCTGGCCCGAGGACGACGGGGCGGAACTGACCGACGCCGACGCGGGCTGAGGCCCGCAGGGGCCGGGCGACCGCCGTACGCGAAGGGCCCGGCCCCGGCCCGCTCACGCGTCGTACAGGTCGGCCTTCTTCGGCGCCGCGTCCTGGACGGCGCCGCTGAGGCCGGCCGCGCGGCCGGCGAAGCGGCTGGTGTCGACGCCGTTCTCCTCCAGGACCCGCAGAGCCGCCTTGTGCACCACCCGCAGCACCGGCGCCGCCGTACGCAGCGCGTCGTCGGCCATGAAGCGGTTGGCCCACGGCCGCCCGGCCCACACGTGCCGCAGTCCGAACGGCTCCGGCAGCGCCAGCTTGCCGCCGAGGTGGTCGAGGACCGCCGGGTACGGCGTGAGCGGCGCGCGGACCAGCAGCCGCACCACCTCGGTGGCGTCGACCAGCGGCAGCTTGTGCGTCTTGGTCTCCCAGAACTTGATCGGCTTGGCGGTGGTCCGCTCGCGCGCCGCCGGGCCTCCGCTGAACAGCGGGTGCACCGGGCCGAGCGCATGGCCGGTGACCTCGATGCGCAGCGTGTGGTGGAGCACCGTCACCGTGATCAGCATGGTCAGCACGAGCTGGCCGTCCCACAGCACGAACTGGACGCCGAGGTAGTGCCGGTTGCCGTTGCTGAACTGCTGCTCGTTGCAGATCCGCTGGATCTCGTGCGGCTTGACCTGGTACGCCTCGACCGTCTCGCCCTCGGGGCGCGAGACGCGGCCCGCGTTCTCCCCGACCGGGGAGACGATCCAGTGCTTGACCGACGGCTTGGGGAAGCCACCGGTGTGCAGCGGCCCGCGCTCCAGCATCTGGAGCTGGTCGTGGATGGCCCGGACCACGTCCCAGGAGCGGAACGGGTTGATCTCCTTGTCCGCCTCGACCGGCTCCAGGTCCTCCGCCAGCTGCCAGCTGCCCCACCGGGTGCCCATGCCGAGGATGCCCTTGGGACCGGCGTAGAAGACCGAGTTGCTCTGCTGCTCGGCGGCGAGCTTGGCGAGGCTCACCCGGAGCTGCTCGGCGGCGGCGTCGTCCGGGTTGGCCGGGACCGCCTCGGGGATCTTCGCGCCCGAACCGCCGCCCGCCAGCAGGCTGCTCCAGTGCGCCCGCAGGTCCTGCGCGGTCCCCTCGGCGATCCGCTTGGCGAGGAACCAGCCGAGGACCGGCGCCAGGACGCAGCCGCGTACGTACCACGGCAGGACACCCTCGGTCGGCAGGCCGACCAGCAGCACCACCGAGGCGACCGCGCCCACGGCCATCAGCAGTGAGCCGAGCGCGGTGGTGCCCTTGCCGACCCACTTGCCGGACATCGCCCGCAGCTGGAAGGCGAGCACCCACAGGGCCGCGCCGGGCAGGAAGAGCACCCCGCACACCAGGGCGACCAGCGTCAGCCGCCGGTCGCGCTGCTTGCGCAGGCGGCTGGCGGCCAGGCAGTGCTCGACCACGACCTGCGGCTCCATGCCGAACGCCTGGATCAGCGGGGCGCGCCCGGCGCCCAGCATCCGTACCGTGACCGCCTGTGCGAACGCCTCACCGAGCAGCGGTGCGAAGAGCTTCAACTTCCCCGGCTTCACCGCCGTCCTGTGCCACTCGCCGTCGGCCTCGGTGATCTTCTCCAGCGGGTCGTCGCGGTAGGCCACCGAGGCCAGGGCATGGGTGGCGGCCGTGCCGCCCGCGCCCCCGGTCACGGGGACCTGCGCCCCGGGGCTGAAATCGAAGAAGTCGTCCGCCATGCCGCCCCCATCGCGCGCTGCCGGAGCGCTGTCGTCGTGTCGCCTTCCGGACCCGACTGCCGCGCCCGGCCCTTGTGCTGATCCGCAGTCAGGGTATCGGGGAGCGGGGGCGCGCGGCAGGGTACGTCGAAGGCCGCGGGGGAGCGGGCCGGCCGGACGCGGTCCGCGCGGGTGGGCGGGTCGCGTCGGCGCGGGTGCCCCGGGGGCAGGGGACCGTGCGCGTGACTACGATGGGCCAGCCGATGCCCGGCCCGGACACCGGCCCCCACCGACCCTCGGGAAGGCCATGCTGAACAAGTACGCGCGAGCGTTCTTCACGCGCGTCCTCACGCCGTTCGCCGCGTTTCTGCTCCGCCGCGGGGTCACTCCCGATGCGGTCACCCTCATCGGGACCGCCGGGGTGGTGGCGGGTGCGCTGGTCTTCTTCCCCCGTGGAGAGTTCTTCTGGGGCACCATCGTCATCACCCTCTTCGTCTTCTCCGACCTGGTCGACGGCAACATGGCCCGCCAGGCCGGAATCTCCAGCCGATGGGGCGCGTTCCTCGACTCGACCCTCGACCGCGTCGCCGACGGCGCGATCTTCGGCGGCTTCGCCCTCTGGTACGCGGGCAGCGGCGACGACAACACGCTGTGCGCGGTCGCGCTCTTCTGCCTCGCCGCCGGGCAGGTCGTCTCCTACACCAAGGCGCGCGGCGAGGCCATCGGCCTGCCGGTCGCCGTCAACGGCCTGGTGGAGCGCGCCGAACGGCTGGTCATCTCGCTGGTCGCGGCGGGCCTCGCGGGGCTGCACAACTTCGGCGTCCCCGGCATTCAGGTGCTGCTGCCGATCGCCCTGTGGGTGGTCGCCGTCGGCAGCCTGGTCACGCTGATCCAGCGGGTGGTCACCGTCCGCCGCGAGGCCATCGAGGCGGACGGCCCGGCGGGCCAGGGGGCCGCCTCGTGAACGAGCGGCTCTCCGACGCGCTCTACGGGCTGGGCTGGAGCACCGTCAAGAAGCTCCCCGAGCCGGTCGCCGTCCGCCTCGGGCAGATCCTGGCCGACACGGTGTGGAAGCGGCGCGGCAAGGGCGTCCTCAGGCTGGAGGCCAACCTCGCCCGGGTCGTCCCCGACGCAGGGCCCCAGCGGCTCGCCGAGCTGTCCCGGGCCGGGATGCGCTCGTACCTGCGGTACTGGATGGAGTCCTTCCGGCTGCCCGCCTGGAGCGACGAGCGGATCAAGGACGGCTTCGAGCCGTACGGCCTGCACCACCTGACCGACGGCCTCGCCGCCGGGAAGGGCGTCGTGGTCGCCCTCCCCCACCTCGGCAACTGGGACCTTGCCGGGGCCTGGGCCACCCGCAGCCTCGGAGTGCCCTTCACCACCGTCGCCGAGCGGCTCAAACCCGAGACCCTCTACGACCGGTTCGTCGCCTACCGCGAGGGCCTCGGCATGGAGGTGCTGCCGCACACCGGCGGCTCCGCCTTCGGCACCCTCGCCCGCCGCCTGCGCGCCGGCGGACTGGTCTGCCTCGTCGCCGACCGCGACCTCTCCGCCTCCGGCGTCGAGGTGAAGTTCTTCGGCGACAGCGCCCGGATGCCCGCCGGGCCCGCGATGCTCGCCCAGCAGACCGGCGCCCTGCTGCTGCCGGTGACGCTCTGGTTCGACGGCACGCCCGTCATGAAGGGCCGTATCCACCCGCCCGTCGAGGTGCCCGGGACAGGTACCCGGGCCGAGAAGACGTCCCTCATGACACAGGCCCTGGCGGACGCCTTCGCCGAGGGCATCGCCGACCACCCGGAGGACTGGCACATGCTGCAGCGCCTGTGGCTGGACGATCTGGCACCGCGGGAGCAGAGTTGAGGATCGGCATCGTCTGCCCCTACGCCTGGGACGTCCCCGGCGGCGTCCAGTTCCACATCCGCGACCTGGCCGAGCACCTGATCCGGCTCGGCCACGAGGTCTCCGTCCTCGCCCCGGCCGACGACGAGACCCCGCTGCCGCCGTACGTGGTCTCCGCCGGACGCGCCGTCCCCGTGCCGTACAACGGCTCCGTGGCCCGGCTGAACTTCGGCTTCCTCTCCGCCGCCCGGGTCCGCCGCTGGCTCCACGACGGCATCTTCGACGTCATCCACATCCACGAGCCCGCCTCGCCCTCGCTCGGCCTGCTGAGCTGCTGGGCCGCCTCCGGCCCAATCGTGGCGACCTTCCACACCTCCAACCCGCGCTCGCGGGCGATGATCGCCGCGTACCCGATCCTCCAGCCCGCGCTGGAGAAGATCAGCGCGCGCATCGCGGTCAGCGAGTACGCCCGGCGCACGCTGGTCGAGCACCTCGGCGGGGACGCGGTGGTCATCCCCAACGGCGTCGACGTCGACTTCTTCGCCCGGGCCGAGCCCCGCCCCGAGTGGCAGGGCTCCACCCTCGGCTTCATCGGCCGCATCGACGAGCCCCGCAAGGGGCTGCCGGTCCTGATGAAGGCGCTGCCGGCGATCCTCGCCGCCCGCCCCGAGGCCCGCCTCCTCGTCGCGGGCCGGGGCGACGAGGAGGAGGCGGTCGCCGGACTGCCCGCCGCGCTCCGCGACCGGGTCGAGTTCCTCGGCATGGTCAGCGACGAGGACAAGGCGCGCCTGCTGCGCAGCGTCGACGTGTACGTGGCGCCCAACACCGGCGGCGAGAGCTTCGGCATCATCCTGGTCGAGGCGATGTCGGCGGGCGCCCCGGTCCTCGCCAGCGACCTCGACGCCTTCGCCCAGGTCCTGGACCACGGCGGGGCCGGCGAGATGTTCACCAACGAGGACGCCGACGCGCTGGCCGCCGGGGCGATCCGTCTCCTCGGCGACCCCGCCCGCCGCGAGCGGCTGAGCGACCACGGCGCACGCCACGTCAAGCGCTTCGACTGGTCCACGGTCGGCGCCGACATCCTCGCCGTCTACGAGACCGTCACCGACGGCGCCGCCTCGGTCGCCACCGACGAACGCGTCGGCCTCCGCGCCCGCCTGGGCTTCGCCCGCGACTGACCCCGCGGCCGGCACCGGGCCGGGGGCCCCTCCGCGGGCCTTGGCCCGGTACCGTCACCCCGCCCGGCCCCGGCCGCGTAGCCTTGCCGCCCGTGACCTCCACACTGATCTGGATCGCGGTGGCGCTCTTCGCCATCGGTGTCTACCTGAGCTGGACCGCAGGCCGCCTCGACCGGCTGCACGCCCGCATCGACGCCGCCCGCGCCGCCCTCGACGCCCAACTCCTGCGCCGGGCCTCCGTCGCCCAGGAACTGGCCACCGCCGGGGTCCTCGACCCGGCCGCCTCCATCGTGCTGTACGAGGCGGCGCACGCCGCCCGGCAGGCGGACGAGGAGGCCCGGGAGGTGGCCGAGAGCGAGCTGAGCCAGGCCCTGCGCGCCGTCTTCGGCGACGCCGCGCAGGTCGACGCGGTCCGCGAGGCGCCCGGCGGCACCGAGGCCGCCGACGAACTGGCGGCCGCCGTACGGCGGGTGCCGATGGCCCGCCGCTTCCACAACGACGCCGTACGCGCCGCCCGCGCCCTGCGCCGCCACCGCACGGTGCGCTGGCTGCGGCTGGCCGGGCACGCGCCGTTCCCGCTCGCCTTCGAGATGGACGACGAGCCGCCGGCGGCGCTGGCCGACCGCTGAGCCGGGGCGCGCGGCCGGATGGAGGGGGCGCCGGAGGCGGGCGGCGGCCAGAACGATCCACCGCCCGTTCATTGGCCCTTGTCCCGGACCGGGCCCGGAGAGTTGTCTTCACGGTGCAGCAACTCGACTCGTATCCCGTGAGGTAGCCCGTGTCCAGCACGCCCCCCGCCACCCCCGCCGCCCCCGCCACCGGTACCGCCCGCGTCAAGCGCGGCATGGCCGAGCAGCTCAAGGGCGGCGTGATCATGGACGTGGTCACGCCCGAGCAGGCGAAGATCGCCGAGGACGCCGGAGCGGTCGCCGTCATGGCGCTGGAGCGGGTCCCCGCCGACATCCGCAAGGACGGCGGCGTGGCCCGCATGTCCGACCCGGACATGATCGAGTCCATCATCGAGGCCGTCTCGATCCCCGTGATGGCCAAGTCCCGCATCGGCCACTTCGTCGAGGCCCAGGTCCTCCAGTCGCTCGGTGTCGACTACATCGACGAGTCCGAGGTCCTCACCCCCGCCGACGAGGCCAACCACTCCGACAAGTGGTCCTTCACCACCCCCTTCGTCTGCGGCGCCACCAACCTCGGCGAGGCCCTGCGCCGCGTCGCCGAGGGCGCCGCGATGATCCGCTCCAAGGGCGAGGCCGGCACCGGCAACGTCGTCGAGGCGGTCCGCCACCTCCGCCAGATCAAGGCCGAGATCGGCCGCCTCGCCGCCTGCGACCAGCACGAGCTGTACGCCGCCGCCAAGGAGCTGCGCGCCCCCTACGAGCTGGTCGCCGAGACCGCCGCCCTCGGCCGCCTGCCCGTGGTGCTCTTCTCCGCCGGAGGTGTCGCCACCCCGGCCGACGCCGCGCTCATGCGCCAGCTCGGCGCCGAGGGCGTCTTCGTCGGCTCCGGCATCTTCAAGTCCGGCGACCCGGCCAGGCGTGCCGCCGCCATCGTCCGCGCCACCACCTTCTTCGACGACCCCAAGGCCGTCGCGGACGCCTCCCGCAACCTCGGCGAGGCAATGGTCGGCATCAACTGCGACACGCTCCCCGAGACCGAGCGCTACGCCAACCGCGGCTGGTGACCGATGGCCGCCACCCCTCTCGTCGGCGTCCTCGCCCTGCAGGGTGACGTCCCCGAGCACCTGTCGGCCCTCACCGCCTCCGGCGCCCGGGGCACCACCGTGCGGCGGCCCGAGGAGCTGGCCCGCCTCGACGGACTGGTGCTGCCCGGCGGCGAGTCGACCACCATCTCGAAGCTGGCGGCGCTCTTCGGCCTCACCGAGCCGCTGCGGGCGCGGATCGCCGAGGGCATGCCGGTCTACGGCACCTGCGCCGGGATGATCCTGCTCGCCGACAAGATCCTCGACCCGCGCGCGGGCCAGGAGACCTTCGGTGGGATCGACATGATCGTGCGCCGCAACGCCTTCGGCCGGCAGAACGAGTCGTTCGAGGCGGCCGTCCCGGTCACCGGCATCGAGGGCCCGCCCGTCGACGGGGTCTTCATCCGCGCCCCATGGGTGGAGTCCACCGGCGCCGCCACCGAGGTGCTCGCCACCTACGGCGGCCATCCCGTCGCGGTCCGCCAGGGCAACGCGCTGGCGACCTCGTTCCACCCCGAACTGACCGGCGACCACCGGCTGCACGGCTACTTCACCGAGCTGGTCCGCGCCGCCGCCTGACCCGGACCGCCGGGCGCCCCGCCCCTTGCCGTACCCCCGCGACCCGGTACGCCAGGGGCGGGGCGCCCCGTCGTCCCGGTAGGATCACTCGGGTTCGTTCAGTACATGTGGTGACGCGAAGGAGACAGGCAGATGTCCGGCCACTCTAAATGGGCTACGACGAAGCACAAGAAGGCCGTGATCGACGCCAAGCGCGGCAAACTCTTCGCGAAGCTGATCAAGAACATCGAGGTCGCGGCCCGGATGGGCGGCGCCGACATCGAGGGCAACCCGACCCTCTTCGACGCCATCCAGAAGGCGAAGAAGCAGTCGGTTCCCAACAAGAACATCGACTCGGCCGTCAAGCGCGGCGCCGGCCTCGAAGCCGGTGGCGCCGACTACGAGACGATCATGTACGAGGGTTACGGCCCCAACGGCGTCGCGGTGCTCATCGAGTGCCTCACCGACAACCGCAACCGCGCCGCCTCCGACGTCCGCGTCGCCATGACGCGCAACGGCGGCTCGATGGCCGACCCCGGCTCGGTCTCGTACCTCTTCAACCGCAAGGGCGTCGTCATCGTTCCCAAGGGCGCGCTGGGCGAGGACGACGTCCTCGGTGCCGTCCTGGACGCGGGCGCCGAGGAGGTCAACGACCTCGGCGAGTCCTTCGAGGTGCTCAGCGAGGCCACCGACCTGGTCGCGGTCCGCACCGCCCTCCAGGAGGCCGGGATCGACTACGACTCGGCCGACGCCAACTTCGTCCCGACCATGCAGGTCGAGCTGGACGAGGAGGGCGCGCGCAAGATCTTCAAGCTGATCGACGCGCTGGAGGACAGCGACGACGTGCAGAACGTCTTCGCCAACTTCGACGTCTCCGACGAGGTCATGGCCTCCGTCGACGCCTGATCCCCGTTCAGCCGCCGCACGGCCCGGGCCCCCTCGCACGAGGGGACCCGGGCCGCGCGGGCTTCGGGACCCCGCCCGCGGCGCACCGGCCCCGGGGTTCGGGGATTGTCGGCGGCGGCCGATAGCCTGCCGGTACGTGCGCGAACACCAGGTCGAACAACGGCCGGACACCGCCCGTGCCGTGGCCGGCCGGCGGGAGGGGAGGGACGATGCGGGTACTGGGCGTGGACCCCGGGCTGACCCGGTGCGGCATCGGCGTGGTCGACGGCGTCGCGGGCCGCCCGCTGACCATGGTCGGCGTCGGCGTGATCCGCACCCCCGCTGACGCCGAGACCCCCGACCGGCTGGTCGCCGTGGAGGCCGGCATCGAAGCCTGGCTCGACGAGCACCGGCCCGAACGGGTCGCCGTCGAGCGGGTGTTCAGCCAGCACAACGTCCGCACCGTGATGGGCACCGCCCAGGCCAGCGCCGTCGCCATGCTCTGCGCCGCCCGCCGCGGCCTGCCCGTCGCGCTGCACACCCCCAGCGAGGTCAAGGCCGCCGTCACCGGCTCGGGCCGCGCCGAGAAGGACCAGGTCGGCGCCATGGTGACCCGCCTGCTGCGGCTCGACGGGCCGCCGAAGCCGGCCGACGCCGCCGACGCCCTCGCCCTCGCCATCTGCCACATCTGGCGCGCCCCCGCGCAGAACCGCCTCCAGCAGGCCGTCGCCGCCCACCGCGCCGCCCCCGCCCCGCGCCGCACCGCCCCCGGGCGGCGCCCCCAGAAAGGCCGCCCCGCATGATCGCCTCAGTCAGCGGCACCGTCGCCGCCCTCGCCCCGGACAGCGCGGTGGTGGAGGTCGGCGGCATCGGCATGGCCGTCCAGTGCGCCCCCGACACCCTCTCCAGCCTGCGCGTCGGGGAACAGGCCCGCCTCGCCACCAGCCTCGTCGTCCGCGAGGACTCCCTGACGCTCTACGGCTTCGCCGACGACGACGAGCGGCAGACCTTCGAACTCCTCCAGACCGCCAGCGGCGTCGGCCCGCGCCTCGCCCAGGCGATGCTCGCCGTCCACCACCCGGACGCCCTGCGCCGCGCGGTCGCCACCGGCGACGAGAAGGCGCTCACCGCCGTCCCCGGCATCGGCAAGAAGGGCGCCCAGAAGCTCCTGCTGGAACTGAAGGACCGGCTCGGTGCCCCGCGCGGTGCCACCACCGCCGCCCGCCCCGCCGCGGCGAGCGGCCCGGCCCCCTGGTCCGAGCAGCTCCACACCGCCCTGGTGGGCCTCGGCTACGCCCCGCGCGAGGCCGACGACGCCGTCGCCGCCGTCACCCCGCAGGCCGAGGCCGCCCTCGCCGAGGGCGCCACCCCGGCCGTCCCGCAGCTGCTGCGCGCCGCGCTGCAGAGCCTCAACCGCGCCCGCTGACCCCCGGCGGCCACCCGGCCGCCCGCACCCGACCGGCCAGGACCCCAGGAAGATCCGAGGCGAGAGCAGTGAACCCGTACGAGACCGAGCCCGCCCGCGACGGAGCCGACGAGGACGGCAACCGGCTGGTCGGCTCCGTCGCCGACGGCGAGGACACCGCCGTCGAGGCCGCCCTGCGCCCCAAGGACCTCGGCGAGTTCATCGGCCAGGAGAAGGTCCGCGCCCAGCTCGACCTGGTCCTCAAGGCCGCCCGCGCCCGCGGGGCCACCGCCGACCACGTCCTGCTCTCCGGCGCCCCGGGCCTGGGCAAGACCACCCTCTCCATGATCATCGCCGCCGAGATGGAAGCCCCCATCCGGATCACCTCCGGCCCCGCCATCCAGCACGCCGGAGACCTCGCCGCGATCCTCTCCTCCCTCCAGGAGGGCGAGGTGCTCTTCCTCGACGAGATCCACCGCATGTCCCGGCCCGCCGAGGAGATGCTGTACATGGCCATGGAGGATTTCCGGGTCGACGTCATCGTCGGCAAGGGCCCCGGAGCCACCGCCATCCCGCTGGAGCTCCCGCCGTTCACCCTGGTCGGCGCCACCACCCGGGCCGGACTGCTGCCGCCGCCGCTGCGCGACCGGTTCGGCTTCACCGGCCACATGGAGTTCTACGGCCCGGCCGAGCTGGAGCGCGTCGTCCACCGCTCCGCCCGCCTGCTCGACGTGGAGATCGACACCGACGGGGCCGCCGAGATCGCCGGCCGCTCCCGGGGCACCCCGCGCATCGCCAACCGGCTGCTGCGCCGGGTCCGCGACTACGCCCAGGTCAGGTCCGACGGCACGGTCGACCGGGAGACCGCCTCGGCGGCGCTCGCCGTCTACGAGGTCGACGCCCGCGGACTGGACCGGCTCGACCGCTCGGTGCTGGAGGCGCTGCTGAAGCTCTTCGGCGGGGGTCCGGTCGGGCTCTCCACGCTCTCGGTCGCGGTGGGGGAGGAGCGGGAGACCGTCGAGGAGGTGGCCGAGCCCTTCCTCGTCCGCGAGGGCCTGCTCGCCCGCACCCCCCGCGGCCGGGTCGCCACCCCCGCGGCCTGGGCGCACCTCGGACTGACCCCGCCCCGGCAGGTACCGGGCGGACCGGGGCAAGGCGACCTCTTCGCGGGTTGACGGCGCGGGAAGATCGCACCATCAGGAACTGGGGTGCCATGCTGAGCGTTGTTCCATCCGGGCGGACTCGCTTAGACTCCGCCGATGCCGTCCCTTGCGGGCGGCCGCCCACCCCCATCGATCAGGCCGCAGCACCGCGCGGTCGTGCGAAGGAAAATCCTCCCGTGGACATCGTGACCCTCCTCCCCTTCGTCGTGCTCATCGGCGCAATGTTCCTGATGACCCGCTCGGCGAAGAAGAAGCAGCAGCAGGCCGTCGACATGCGGAACGCGATGACGCCCGGCAGCGGCATCCGGACGATCGGTGGCATGTACGCCACCGTCAAGGAGGTCCACGACGAGTCCGTCCTCCTTGAGGTGGCCCCCGGCGTCCACGCGATCTACGCGAAGAACGCCGTCGGCGCCGTCCTCGACGACGAGGAGTACAACCGGATCATCCACGGGGTCGAGGGTGACGAGGGCGACGCCCCGGTGGTCCCCGACGACGCCTCCTCCCTGACCAAGGACGACGAAGACGGCGACGCCGCCCGCATCGACCTCGGCAAGAAGGCCGATGACGCCGACCAGGACGCCGCCGACGCGACGCCGAAGAAGACCGACGGCGAGTCCGACACGAAGTAATCACACCCGGGGACCGGTCCACGGCACGCGCCGTCCGGTCCCCCGGGTGTGTCCGCTCCGCGCCGGTCCTCCACACAACTTCAGGGCCGCCCGCCGCGCTCACCCACGCCGGGCGGTTGGACAGGGAGAAACGAGAAGGTGGCAGCACCTAACAAGGGTCGAAGGCAGCCCGGCCAGGGCCGGCCGGGCCGCGCCCTGGCGCTGATCCTGATCGCGCTGGTGGCGCTCACGGGAGGCATGTTCCTCTCCGGGCACACCACGCCGCGCCTCGGTATCGATCTCGCCGGAGGCACGAGCATCACGCTCCAGGCCAGGAGCGAACCGGGTCAGGAGAACGCGGTCAACCAGACCAACATGAACACGGCCGTCGGCATCATCGAGCGCCGTGTCAACGGCCTCGGTGTCTCCGAGGCCGAGGTTCAGACCCAGGGCACTGACCACATCATCGTGAACATCCCCAAGGGGACGAACGAGAAGCAGGCCCGCGAGCAGGTCGGTACGACCGCTCAGCTCTTCTTCCGCCCCGTGCTCCAGCTCGCCTCCGGTGAGCCCGCCCCCGAGGGCTCCCCGAGCCCGTCGGCGAGCGGCTCGCCCGATGAGGCCGAGAAGGGCACCGACGGCGACAAGGCCACCGACGGCGACAAGGCCACCGACGGCGAGCCCGAGGCCACGCCGACCGCCCAGGGCCGCGCCGCCTCCGGCGCCCTGAAGGCCGACCCCACGCCCTCCCCGTCCGCGCCGGGCGACGGCAAGGCGGACCCGACGCCCGCGCCCTCCTCGTCCGAGGCAGCGCCCAGCGAGGAGCTCCAGAAGGAGTTCGCCGAGCTGACCTGCACCGACACCGAGGAGCGCACGGAGTCGACCAAGGGCACCAAGCCCACCGAGCCGATCGTCGCCTGCGGCCAGAACTCGCAGGGCCAGTGGGAGAAGTACATCCTCGGCCCGTCCGCGGTCGCGGGCACCGAGATCGACAACGCCACCGCCGCCATCGACCAGCAGGGCGCGCAGGGCTGGCTCGTCAACATGGAGTTCACCGGCAAGGGCAAGACCCAGTTCGCCGACATCACCTCGGAGATCTCGGCCAAGCCCTCCCCGCAGAACCAGTTCGCCATCGTCCTCGACGGTGACGTGGTCTCCGCCCCGTACGTCCGCCAGCCCCTCACCGGCGGCACGGCCCAGATCTCCGGCTCCTTCACCCAGGAATCCGCCCAGGAACTGGCCAACATGCTGTCCTACGGCGCCCTGCCGCTCTCCTTCGTCGAGGAGTCCGTCACCTCGGTGACCGCCGCCCTCGGCGGGGAGCAGCTGGAGGCCGGACTCATCGCCGGCGCCATCGGCCTGCTGCTGGTCATCATCTACCTGGTGGTCTACTACCGGGGCCTGTCGTTGATCGCCATCATCAGCCTCCTGATGTCGGCGGCGCTGACGTACACGATCATGGTGCTGCTCGGCCCCGCGATCGGCTTCGCGCTCAACCTGCCGGCCGTCTGCGGCGCCATCGTCGCCATCGGTATCACCGCCGACTCGTTCATCGTCTTCTTCGAACGGGTCCGCGACGAGATCCGTGAGGGGCGCTCGCTCCAGCCCGCCGTGGCGCGCGGCTGGCCCCGTGCCCGGCGCACCATCCTCGTCTCCGACTTCGTGTCGTTCCTGTCCGCCGCGGTGCTCTTCGTGGTCACCGTCGGAAAGGTGCAGGGCTTCGCGTTCACGCTGGGCCTCACCACCCTGCTCGACGTGGTCGTGGTGTTCTTCTTCACCAAGCCGCTGCTGACCATCCTGGCCCGCAAGAAGTTCTTCGCGAACGGACACCCCTGGTCGGGCCTCGACCCGAAGCGGCTCGGCGTCAAACCGCCGATCCGCCGGTCCCGCCGCACCGCCCCTGCCGACCCGAAGGAGGCGTGAGATGTCCCGACTCGGAAATCTCGGCGCCAAGCTCTACCGCGGCGAGGTCGGCTACGACTTCATCGCCAAGCGCAAGTTCTGGTACGCGGTCTCGATCCTGATCACCATCACGGCCATCGCCGGCCTCGCGGTACGCGGGCTCAGCATGGGTATCGAGTTCCAGGGCGGCGCGGTCTTCACCACGCCGAAGAGCAGCGTCTCCGCGCAGCAGGCGGAGACCATCGCGGAGGAGGCGGCCGGTCACGACGCCCTCGTCCAGGAGCTCGGCAGCGGCGGTCTGCGGATCCAGATCAGCAGCGTCGACACCGACAAGTCCGACCAGATCAAGGAGACGCTCTCCCGCGAGCTGGACGTCGCCTCCGACGACATCAACGCGGATCTGGTCGGCCCCAGCTGGGGCGCCCAGATCGCCAACAAGGCGTGGACCGGACTGGGGATCTTCATGATCCTGGTGGTGATCTATCTGGCCATCGCCTTCGAGTGGCGGATGGCCGCCGCCGCCCTGATCGCGCTGGTCCACGACATCACCATCACCGTCGGTGTCTACGCCCTCGTCGGTTTCGAGGTCACCGTGGGCACGGTGATCGGTCTGCTGACCATCCTCGGCTACTCGCTGTACGACACGGTGGTGGTGTTCGACAGCCTCAAGGAGAGCTCGAAGGACATCACCAAGCAGACCCGTTACACCTACAGCGAGGTCGCCAACCGGTCCATCAACGCCACGCTGGTGCGCTCGATCAACACCACCGCGGTCGCGCTGCTGCCGGTCGGCGCCCTGCTCTTCATCGGCGGCGGCTTCCTCGGCGCGGGCATGCTCAACGACATCTCGCTGTCACTCTTCGTCGGCCTCGCGGCCGGCGCGTACTCGTCGATCTTCATCGCCACGCCGCTCGTCGCCGACCTCAAGGAACGCGACCCGCAGATCAAGGCGCTCAAGAAGCGGGTCCTCGCCAGGCGCGCCCAGGGCGGCGACGAGGGCGAGTCCCAGCCGGCCGGGGCCACCGCGGCCGGTGGTGACGCGGACGGCGACGACGAGGGCGACGGCGGTGAGGCGGGCTCCCTGGTGAGCCCGCGCCGGACCCAGCCCGCCTCCCGCGGCCGGGGCCGCGGCCGACCCTCGGGAAAGCGCCGATGACCGACATCCAGGAGCTCCTGCTCAGCCGCATCCGGGATGTGCCGGACTACCCGAAGCCCGGCGTCGTCTTCAAGGACATCACGCCGCTCCTCGCCGACCCGGCCGCGTTCGCGGCCCTCACCGAGGCGCTCGCCGAGATCTCCCTGCGCAACGGCGCCACCCGCGTCGTCGGTCTGGAGGCCCGCGGCTTCATCCTGGCCGCCCCGGTCGCCATCCGCGCGGGCCTCGGCTTCATCCCCGTCCGCAAGGCCGGCAAGCTCCCCGGAGCCACCCTGCGCCAGGCGTACGAGCTGGAGTACGGCACGGCCGAGATCGAGGTCCACGCCGAGGACCTCACCCCCGAGGACCGCGTCATGGTCATCGACGACGTACTCGCCACCGGCGGCACCGCCGCCGCCTCCCTGGAGCTGGTCCGCCGGGCCGGCGCCCAGGTCGCCGGCGTCGCCGTGCTCATGGAGCTCGGTTTCCTCGACGGGCGTGCCAAGCTGACCCCGGACCTGGGCGGGGCTCCCCTGGAGTCCCTGCTCACCGTCTGAGCCGCCCCTGAGGCCGAAGGCCCCGGCAGTGCGCTGCCGGGGTCTTCGCCGTGCGCCAGGAGGTGCTCCGTGGGAAGACACCCTCCCGGGTCCGCCCTACCGGCGCGCACGGGGGCGCACGCCCCCCGCTCGCACTTCGTACCGTCCCCTGCCGTCAGCTCCGGAGCGGAGTCGATGGCCCGATCTCGCTACCATGGCAGTCCGGACCGTGATCGTGATCCGGAGCCCTGCCCGAGGAGCGCTCTTGCCTGACGAGGCCCAGCCACTCTCCTCCGGACCCCGTCCGGGGGACCCCGAAGCCGCCGCCCAGGGCCAGCACGCCCAGGGCGCCGCGGCCCCCTCCGGCGCGCCCGGTCCCGAGCGCCCGCAGCCGGAACCGGCGCCCGCGGCCGAGCCCGCCCCCGCGCAGGCTCCCGCCCCCGCCAACCGCCCCGCGGGCCAGCAGCCGGCGCGCTCCGGCTCCTCCAACCGCGTCCGGGCCCGCCTGGCCCGGCTCGGGGTCCAGCGCTCCCACCCGTACAACCCGGTCCTCGAACCGCTGCTGCGGACCGTGCGGAGCAACGACCCCAAGATCGAGACCGCCACGCTGCGGCAGATCGAGAAGGCCTACCAGGTCGCCGAGCGCTGGCACCGGGGCCAGAAGCGCAAGAGCGGTGACCCGTACATCACCCACCCGCTCGCCGTCACCACCATCCTCGCCGAGCTGGGCATGGACCCGGCGACGCTGATGGCGGGGCTGCTGCACGACACCGTCGAGGACACCGAGTACGGCCTCGACGCGCTGCGCCGCGACTTCGGCGACCAGGTGGCGCTGCTGGTCGACGGCGTCACCAAGCTCGACAAGGTGAAGTTCGGTGAGGCGGCGCAGGCCGAGACGGTCCGCAAGATGGTCGTCGCCATGGCCAAGGACCCCCGGGTCCTGGTCATCAAGCTCGCCGACCGCCTGCACAACATGCGCACCATGCGCTACCTCAAGCGGGAGAAGCAGGAGAAGAAGGCCCGCGAGACGCTGGAGATCTACGCCCCGCTCGCCCACCGCCTGGGCATGAACACCATCAAGTGGGAGCTGGAGGACCTCGCCTTCGCGATCCTCTACCCCAAGATGTACGACGAGATCGTGCGGCTGGTCGCCGAGCGGGCACCCAAGCGCGACGAGTACCTCGCCATCGTCACCGACGAGGTCCAGGCGGACCTGCGGGCCGCCCGCATCAAGGCGACCGTCACCGGCCGTCCCAAGCACTACTACAGCGTGTACCAGAAGATGATCGTCCGCGGCAGGGACTTCGCGGAGATCTACGACCTGGTCGGCATCCGTGTCCTCGTCGACACCGTCCGCGACTGCTACGCGGCGCTCGGCACCGTCCACGCCCGGTGGAACCCGGTGCCCGGACGGTTCAAGGACTACATCGCGATGCCGAAGTTCAACATGTACCAGTCGCTGCACACGACGGTCATCGGCCCCGGCGGCAAGCCCGTCGAGCTGCAGATCCGCACCTTCGACATGCACCGGCGCGCCGAGTACGGCATCGCCGCCCACTGGAAGTACAAGCAGGAGGCGGTCGCGGGAGCCTCCAAGGTGCGCACCGACGTGCCGCGGAAGACCGGCAAGGAAGACGCCGTCAACGACATGGCGTGGCTGCGCCAGCTCCTCGACTGGCAGAAGGAGACCGAGGACCCGGGCGAGTTCCTGGAGTCCCTGCGCTTCGACCTCTCGCGCAACGAGGTCTTCGTCTTCACGCCCAAGGGCGACGTGATAGCGCTGCCGGCCGGCGCCACGCCGGTGGACTTCTCCTACGCCGTCCACACCGAGGTCGGCCACCGCACCATCGGCGCCCGCGTCAACGGCCGCCTGGTGCCGCTGGAGTCCACCCTGGACAACGGCGACCTGGTGGAGGTCTTCACCTCCAAGGCCTCCGGCGCCGGGCCCTCCCGCGACTGGCTGGGCTTCGTCAAGTCGCCCCGCGCCCGAAACAAGATCCGCGCCTGGTTCTCCAAGGAGCGGCGCGACGAGGCGATCGAGCAGGGCAAGGACGCCATCGTCCGCGCGATGCGCAAGCAGAACCTGCCCATCCAGCGCATCCTGACCGGCGACTCCCTGGTCACCCTCGCCCACGAGATGCGGTACACCGACATCTCCTCGCTCTACGCGGCGATCGGCGAGGGCCACGTCGCCGCCCAGGGCGTGGTGCAGAAGCTGGTGCAGTCGCTCGGCGGCGAGGAGGCCGCCAGCGAGGACATCGCCGAGTCGGCGCCGCCCTCCCGCAGCCGCCGCAAGCGCCGCTCCAACGCCGACCCCGGGGTCGTCGTCAAGGGCGTGGACGACGTCTGGGTCAAGCTGGCCCGCTGCTGCACCCCGGTGCCGGGCGACCCCATCATCGGCTTCGTCACCCGGGGCAACGGCGTCTCGGTCCACCGCGCCGACTGCGTCAACGTGGACGAGCTCTCCAAGCAGCCCGAACGGATGCTCGACGTCGAGTGGGCGCCGACCCAGTCCTCGGTCTTCCTGGTCGCCATCCAGGTCGAGGCGCTGGACCGCTCCCGGCTGCTCTCGGACGTCACACGGGTCCTCTCGGACCAGCACGTCAACATCCTGTCGGCCGCCGTCCAGACCTCCCGCGACCGGGTCGCCACCTCGCGCTTCACCTTCGAGATGGGCGACCCCAAGCACCTCGGCCACGTCCTCAAGGCGGTCCGCGGCGTGGAGGGCGTCTACGACGTGTACCGGGTGACCTCGGCCCGCAGGCCCTGACCCCGGGTGCCGGTCAGGGGCGGCCCGCCTCTGCGTCCCGTACGGGGCGGGCGGGCCGCCCCGCCGCCGTCAGGGGCCGCCGCGCGCCGGCGGGGGCGCCGGGTGCGGCTCCTCGTGGCGGGCCGCCGCGTCCGCCGCGAGCCGTTCCACCACCTCGGCCGCGTCCGCCAGCTGGCGGTCCGGCAGGTCCTGGAGAGTGGCCCGGAAGCTGTCCCGCATCCCCTGGTCGATCCGGTCCACCACCTGGCGGCCGTGGGCCGTCGTGGAGAGCAGGTGCGCACGGTGGTCCAGCGCGTCCGGCACCCGCCGCACCAGCCCCGCCGCCTCCAGCCGCGCCACCTGCCGGGTCACGTGCGGTGAGCGGACCAGCAGCCGCGCCGCCAGGTCGGTGACCCGCAGCGGCTCCGGCGAGGCGTACAGCACCCGCAGCAGCGCGATCTCGGGCCGCTCCACCGTCACCCCCACCGAGGCCGTCAGCTCCTCGTGGACCCGGCTGCGGCCGAGCGCGTACGACAGGGAGGTGACCGCCTTGACCAGGCGGTCCAGGGGCGCGTCCGGAGAGTGCGGCATGGCTCCATCCTGCCCCATGGATCACCGGCCGGGGCAGCCCGGCGCCACGGGCGCGCCGGTGCACGGCCCGGCCCGCCGTGCGCCCCTCGCCCGGCACGCGAAAGGGCCCCACCGCGCCGGTGGGGCCCATCCGCGTGAAGTGCTGACGAGCCGTCAGCCGCTGAACTCCTCAAGGCCCTTGCGCGCCTGGTCCAGCAGGGCCTGGCGGCCCTCCAGCTCACGGCGGAGCTTCTCGGCCTTGGCCGTGGAACCGGCCGCCTCGGCCCGCTCGATCTGGCCCTGGAGCTTGTCGACCGCGTCCTGGAGCACCCCGGTCAGCCCGGCCGCACGCGCCCGCGCCTCCGGGTTGGTGCGGCGCCACTCGGCCTCCTCGGCCTCCTGGATCGCCCGCTCCACGGCCTGCATCCGGCCCTCCACCTTCGGGCGGGCGTCGCGCGGGACGTGGCCGACCGCCTCCCAGCGCTCGTTGACCGCGCGGAACGCGGCGCGGGCCGCCTTCAGGTCGGTCACCGGGACCAGCTTCTCGGCCTCCTCGACGAGCCCCTCCTTGATCTTGAGGTTCTCGGCCTGCTCGGCGTCACGCTCGGCGAAGACCTCGCTGCGGGCCGCGAAGAACACGTCCTGCGCGCCGCGGAAGCGGCTCCACAGGGCGTCCTCGTGCTCGCGCTGCGCGCGCCCGGCCGCCTTCCACTGCGTCATCAGGTCGCGGTAACGGGCGGCCGTGGGGCCCCAGTCCGTCGACTTCGCCAGCGACTCCGCCTCGACGGCGAGGCGTTCCTTGACCTTGCGGGCCTCCTCGCGCTGCGCGTCGAGCTGCGCGAAGTGCGCCTTGCGGCGTTTGGAGAACGCCGAGCGGGCGTGCGAGAAGCGGTGCCACAGCTCGTCGTCGGTCTTCCGGTCCAGCCGGGGCAGGCCCTTCCAGGTGTCGACCAGCGCGCGCAGCCGCTCACCGGCGGGCCGCCACTGGTCGGACCGGGCCAGCTCCTCGGCCTCGGCGACCAGCTTCTCCTTGGCCTCCTTGGCCTCCTCGGACTGCTTCGCCTTGCGCGCCTTGCGCTCCTCGCGGCGCTCCTCGACGGTCTGCACCAGACGGTCCAGGCGCTTCGACAGCGCGTCCAGGTCCCCCACCGCGTGCGCCTCGTCCACCTGCGCCCGCAGATGGGCGATGGCGGCCTCGGCGTCCTTGGCCGCCAGGTCGGTGGTGCGCACCCGGCGTTCGAGAAGGCCGATTTCGACGACCAGGCCCTCGTACTTGCGCTCGAAGTAGGCAAGGGCCTCCTCGGGCGATCCGGCCTGCCACGACCCGACGACTCGTTCGCCGTCCGCCGTCCGCACGTACACGGTCCCCGTCTCGTCGACGCGGCCCCACGGGTCGCTGCTCACAGCGCCTCCTCCACATGATGCCTGGACGGGCCCTGGCGGGCCCCGGCATCGTCCACAATTTCGTCACGGCCAACATAGGCGACCGGCGGGGCGGCTGTCCGCATCCCGCACGACCGAACTTCCGGCTCAGAGCCGGTCAGCGAGAGGTCAGGACTTGGTCACCGTCGCCTTGTCGATCACGACGGTCGCGTTGGGGGCGCCGTCACCCATGCCGGTCTGCTCGCCCGCCTCGGCGATCTTCTGGAGCACCTTCATGCCCTCGTCGCTCACCGTGCCGAACGGCGTGTAGTCGGGCGGCAACTGGCTGTCCTGGTAGACGAGGAAGAACTGGCTGCCGCCGGAGTCGCGGTTGCTGTCGTCCTGGGCGTTGTAGCGGTTGGCCATCGCCACCGTGCCGGCCGGGTAGACGCCGCCCTTGAGCTTCTTCGACTTCAGGTTCTCGTCCGGGATCGTGTAGCCCGGGTCGCCCTCGCCGGTCCCCTTCGGGTCGCCGCACTGCAGGACGTAGATGCCCGCGCTGGTGAGCCGGTGGCACTTGGTGTGGTCGAAGTAGCCCTCGCCCGCGAGGAAGCCGAAGGAGTTCACCGTGTGCGGAGCGTTCTTCGCGTCCAGCTCCAGCGGGATGTCACCGCAGGTGGTGGCGAGGTTCATGGTGTAGTCGGCACCGGTGTCGACGGTGAGTTTCGGCTCCTTCTTGAAGCTCATCTCCTTCACCTCGCCCGGCGCCGGCTTCTCGCACGGGTCGGCCGGCTTGGTCGGCTCCGGGGTCTCCTGGGCCTTCGCCGCCTGGTCCTTGTCGTCGCCGCCGACGCCGCCCACCGCGTACACCGCCGCGCCGCCCGCGAGCACCACGGCGAGGGCCGAGGCGATGACCGCCGTACGCGTCCTCGCCCGGCGGCGGGCCGCCTCGCGCCGCTCCTGCTGGCGCAGGTACTTCTTGCGGGCGGCCTCGCGCCGCCGCTGCTCGCTGCTGACCACCGGGTTGTCTCCTCGTCACGTCGTAGGGCCGACCGCTTCGGTGTGCCCCGTACCGTATACGGGTTGGCTGTGGAAACGGCACCGCCGGTAGGCTTCGGACCTGCTGCGATTCTCCGCGGTCCGCGCCGTGGGACGACAGAAGCGACGACAGTGAGGACGAACGTGCTGATTGCCGGGTTCCCCGCAGGCGCCTGGGGCACCAACTGTTATGTGATCGCGCCCGCCGCCGGCGAGGAGTGCGTGATCGTGGACCCCGGCCACCGGGCCGCCCAGGGCGTCGAGGACGTGCTGGCCAAGCACCGGCTCAAGCCCGTCGCGGTACTCCTCACCCACGGCCACATCGACCACGTCGCCTCGGTCGTCCCGGTCTGCGGCGCGCACGACGTGCCCGCCTGGATCCACCCCGAGGACCGATACATGATGAGCGACCCCGAGAAGGGCATCGGCCGCTCCCTCGGCATGCCGCTCATGGGCGAGCTGACCGTCGGCGAGCCCGACGACGTCCACGAGCTGACCGACGGCGCCCAGGTCGACCTGGCAGGGCTGTCCTTCACCGTCGACCACGCGCCCGGGCATACCAAGGGGTCGGTGACCTTCAGGCTGCCGCAGGCGGGGGACGTGCCGCAGGTGCTCCTCTCCGGCGACCTGCTGTTCGCCGGCTCCATCGGCCGGACCGACCTCCCCGGCGGCGACCTCGGCGACATGTACGCCTCGCTGGCCCGGGTGTGCCTGCCGCTGGACGACTCCACCGTCGTCCTGCCCGGCCACAACGAGCACACCACCATCGGCCGCGAACGCGCCGCCAACCCGTACCTGCGGCAGGTCGCCCAGGGCCTCACCGAAGGACCCGGCGGTCCCGGTGGCCCCGCGGGCGACCGACGACGTCTGTAGACAAAAGAGAGAACCGTGAGCACCTTCAAGGCCCCCAAGGGCACGTACGACCTGCTGCCCCCGGACTCCGCGACCTACCTCGCGGTCCGCGAGGCGATCTCGGCCCCGCTGCGCAACTCCGGCTACGGCTACGTCGAGACCCCCGGCTTCGAGGACGTCGCCCTCTTCGCCCGCGGCGTCGGCGAGTCCACCGACATCGTCACCAAGGAGATGTACGCCTTCGAGACCAAGGGCGGCGACCAGCTCGCCCTGCGCCCCGAAGGCACCGCCTCCGTGCTGCGCGCCGCCCTGGAGGCCAGCCTCCACAAGGCCGGCAACCTCCCCGTCAAGCTCTGGTACTCCGGCTCGTACTACCGCTACGAGCGCCCGCAGAAGGGCCGTTACCGCCACTTCTCGCAGGTCGGCGCCGAGGCGATCGGCGCCGAGGACCCGGCGCTCGACGCCGAGCTGATCATCCTGGCCGACCAGGCGTACCGCTCGCTCGGGCTGCGCGAGTTCCGCATCCTGCTCAACTCGCTCGGCGACCAGGAGTGCAGGCCGGTCTACCGCGCCGCGCTCCAGGAGTTCCTGCGCGGCCTCGACCTCGACGAGGAGACCCGCCGCCGCATCGACATCAACCCGCTGCGCGTCCTCGACGACAAGCGGACCGACGTCCAGAGGCAGCTCACCGACGCCCCGGTGCTCCGCGACCACCTCTGCGACGCCTGCAAGGCGTACCACGAGGAGGTCCGGGCGCTGATCACCGCGGCCGGGGTCGTCTTCGAGGACGACGAGCGGCTGGTGCGCGGACTCGACTACTACACCCGCACCACCTTCGAGTTCGTCCACGACGGCCTCGGTTCCCAGTCGGCGGTCGGCGGCGGCGGGCGGTACGACGGCCTCTCCGAGATGATCGGCGGGCCCGCGCTGCCCTCGGTCGGCTGGGCGCTCGGCGTCGACCGCACCGTCCTCGCGCTGCGCGCCGAGGGGGTCGAGCTGGACCTGCCCTCGCCCACCAGCGTCTTCGCCGTGCCACTCGGCGAGGAGGCCCGCCGGGCCCTGTTCGGGATCGTCACCCGCCTGCGCCAGGACGGCGTCGCCGCCGACTTCGCCTACGGCGGCAAGGGGCTCAAGGCCGCGATGAAGGCCGCCAACCGCTCCGGCGCCCGCTACACGCTGGTCGCGGGGGAGCGGGACCTCGCCGACGGCGTCGTCCAGCTCAAGGAGATGGAGTCCGGCGAGCAGACCGCCGTCCCGCTCGACTCCGTCGTCGCCGAGGTGGCCGCCCGCCTCGCCTGACCGGACCGTCCGCCGGGCCCGCGACCCCCTCCCGGGGGCGCGGGCCCGGCGTCGTTCTGCGCTCGGGCGCCGCCGGGCCGCATCCTCCGGGGCGCTGAGCCGTTCTTCCTTATGTCCGTCCGACGGCGCCGCGCACGCCCGTTGGGGCACAATGACCGCAGCCACGCGGGCCCCGGACCGTGCGGCGGGGCCGACCGGCCCCTGGGCGGAGCGGACGGCGGACGGCAGACTGGCGGCCGAAGCGACCGGCAGACCTACGACGACAGCGGCGGAACGACGTGATGACCCACTCCACAGCAGCACCGGATGGTGTCGCCTCCGGGCGCGACGACACGTACCCCACCCGAGCACGGGCCGGCGCGAGCCGCGCCTTCGCCTGGATGCTGGTGATCACCGGCGCGGCCGGACTGCTCGCCGCCTGGGTCATCACCCTCGACAAGTTCAAGTTGCTGGAGGACCCGGACTTCGTCCCGGGATGCAGCCTCAACCCGGTCGTGGCCTGCGGCAACATCATGAAGAGCGAGCAGGCCTCCGCCTTCGGCTTCCCCAACCCGATGCTCGGCCTGGTCACCTACGCCGTGGTGATCGGCGTCGGCGTCAGCCTGCTGGCCGGGGCCCGCTTCCCGCGCTGGTACTGGCTGGCCTTCAACGCCGGGACGTTCTTCGGCGTCGGCTTCTGCACCTGGCTCCAGTACCAGTCGCTGTACAACATCAACTCGCTCTGCCTGTGGTGCTGCCTCGCCTGGGTCGCCACGATCATCATGTTCTGGTACGTCACGGTGCACAACGTCCGCGAGGGCTTCCTGCCCGCCCCTGGCTGGCTCCGCTCCTTCGTCGGTGAGTTCGCCTGGGTGCTGCCCGTGCTGCACATCGGCGTCATCGGCATGCTGATCCTCACCCGCTGGTGGGAGTTCTGGACGACCTGACCGGGGCGCCCCTCCAGGGCAGCCCCGGGTCGGTTGTCGGTGCGGTGAATTAGGGTTCCCGTGTGGAACCCGACCTCTTCACCGCAGCAGCCGAAGACCGCCAGGAGAAGGACCCGTCCAGCAGCCCCCTGGCCGTCCGGATGCGCCCCCGCACCCTGGACGAGGTGGTCGGCCAGCAGCACCTGCTCAAGCCCGGATCGCCGCTGCGCCGCCTCGTCGGCGAGGGCGGCGGCGGCCCCGCCGGCCCCTCCTCGGTCTTCCTCTGGGGCCCGCCCGGCATCGGCAAGACGACGCTGGCGTACGTCGTCAGCAAGGCCACCAACAAGCGGTTCGTGGAGCTCTCCGCGATCACCGCCGGGGTCAAGGAGGTGCGCGCCGTCATCGACGGCGCCCGCCGCGCCTCCGGCGGCTTCGGCAAGGAGACCGTCCTCTTCCTGGACGAGATCCACCGCTTCTCCAAGGCCCAGCAGGACTCCCTGCTGCCCGCCGTGGAGAACCGCTGGGTCACCCTCATCGCGGCCACCACCGAGAACCCGTACTTCTCGGTGATCTCCCCGCTCCTCTCCCGCTCCCTGCTGCTCACCCTGGAGCCGCTGACCGACGAGGACCTGCGCGGCCTCGTCCACCGGGCCGTCGCCGACGAGCGGGGCCTCGCCGGCTCCGTCGCCCTCGCCGAGGACGCCGAGGCGCACCTGCTGCGGATCGCCGGAGGCGACGCCCGCCGCGCGCTGACCGCGCTGGAGGCCGGCGCCGGGGCGGCCCTCTCCAAGGGGGAGGCGGAGATCACCCTCACCACCCTGGAGGAGTCGGTCGACCGCGCCGCCGTGGCGTACGACCGCGCGGGCGACCAGCACTACGACGTGGCGAGCGCCCTCATCAAGTCGATCCGGGGCTCGGACGTGGACGCCGCCCTGCACTACCTCGCCCGGATGATCGACGCGGGGGAGGACCCCCGCTTCATCGCCCGCCGCCTGATGATCTCGGCCAGCGAGGACATCGGCCTCGCCGACCCGACGGCACTGCCCACCGCGGTCGCCGCCGCCCAGGCCGTCGCCATGATCGGCTTCCCGGAGGCGGCGCTGACCCTCAGCCACGCCACCATCGCCCTCGCCCTCGCCCCGAAGTCGAACGCCGCCACCACCGCGATCGGCGCCGCCCTGGAGGACGTCCGCAAGGGCCACGCCGGACCCGTCCCCACCCATCTGCGCGACGGCCACTACAAGGGCGCCGCCAAGCTCGGCCACGCCCAGGGGTACGTCTACCCGCACGACGTCCCCGGTGCCATCGCCGCCCAGCAGTACGCCCCGGACGCCCTCGCCGGGAAGCGGTACTACCGGCCCACCCGGTACGGCGCCGAGGCCCGGTACGCCGACGTGGTCGAGAAGGTCCGCGAGCGGCTCGCCGAGGGCGGGCGCGGCGAGAGCTGAGCCCGGGCCGGGCCCCCGGCCGCCCGGCCGGGACCGGTGCGGAGCACCGCCGGTGAGCCGGTACACTCGATTCGCAGTGCTGCGTCCCATGTCCGGCTCCGTCCGGCACCACCAGAGTGGGACATGCAGCCGGAAGCCCCCACCGCCCTCGCGGTGGTGAGCGGGTCTTCCAGGAGCGTCGCGCACCGTCGAAGGTGTCGCGGGCAGCCCACCACCCCCTCAGCGGCGGTCGGTGGGCCACTCGCGTGCTGCACGTTAGTGCCCAGACCAGGGGAGCGGCTGCCCGGTGGAACCGTGTCACGGCACGGGACCTCAGGGTTTCCCCGGCTGCGGATGCGACCTCCCCTAACCCTGGTGAGCCACCCACGAAAGATGAGAGAAGGTCCGGTTCATGCCGAACCAGTCCCGTCCCAAGGTCAAGAAGTCGCGTGCTCTCGGTATCGCGCTGACCCCGAAGGCTGTCAAGTACTTCGAGGCCCGCCCCTACCCGCCGGGTGAGCACGGCCGTGGCCGCAAGCAGAACTCGGACTACAAGGTCCGTCTGCTGGAGAAGCAGCGCCTGCGCGCCCAGTACGACATCAGCGAGCGTCAGATGGCCCGTGCCTACGACCGCGCTCGCAAGGCCGAGGGCAAGACCGGCGAAGCGCTGGTCATCGAGCTGGAGCGTCGCCTCGACGCCCTGGTGCTGCGTTCGGGCATCGCCCGCACCATCTACCAGGCCCGTCAGATGGTCGTCCACGGCCACATCGAGGTCAACGGCCACAAGGTCGACAAGCCGTCGTACCGCGTGCGTCCCGACGACGTCGTCATGGTCCGCGAGCGCAGCCGCGAGAAGCACCCCTTCCAGGTCGCCCGCGAGGGTGGCTACGACACCGAGGGTGAGACCCCGCGCTACCTCCAGGTGAACCTGAAGGCCCTGGCCTTCCGCCTGGACCGGGACCCGAACCGCAAGGAGATCCCGGTCATCTGCGACGAGCAGCTCGTCGTCGAGTACTACGCCCGCTGATCACCCGCTGATCCGGCAGAGCACTCAGCCCGCCTCCTCTCCCTTCCGGAGAGGGGGCGGGTTCGTCGCTTGGTGGCCCCGGTCCGCGGCCCCGGCCGCCCCGCCCCGAAACCGGTTCGGGACGCCACCTGCCGCGCGATAAGGTCGACAGGCGGCCGCCCGGTGCCGGACGCCCCTCGCGGGGCGCGGCGGCACGGTCCTCCCGGCGGTGTCCGCACCCCGGGGCCCGCGGCACGCGTAGGTGCACAACCCGACGAACCTGACGAATCAGACCGAGAGAGAGCGGTGCGCAGTGTCCGGTGGAGAGGTGGCCGGGATCCTGGTGGCCGTCTTCTGGGCGATTCTGGTCTCCTTCCTCGCCGTGGCCCTGGTGAGGCTCGCCCAGACGCTCAAGGCGACGACCAAGCTGGTGGCGGACGTCACCGAGCAGGCGGTGCCCCTGCTGGCCGACGCCTCGGCGACGGTCCGCTCGGCCCAGAGCCAGCTCGAGAGAGTCGACGCCATCGCCTCCGACGTCCAGGAGGTCACCTCCAACGCCTCCGCGCTCTCCACGACGGTCGCCTCCACCTTCGGCGGCCCCCTGGTGAAGGTGGCCGCCTTCGGCTATGGCGTCCGGCAGGCCATCAGCCGCAGGACGCGGGACGAGGACGACCGGCGCACGACCGCCAAGCCCTCCCGCCGCACCGTGATCGTGGGGCGCGCCGTGCCGCCCGCACGCCGGGCGCGGCGGAGGCGGAAGGACTGACCAGCGATGTTCCGCCGTACGTTCTGGTTCACCGCGGGCGCAGCCGCCGGCGTGTGGGCCAGCCACAAGGTCAACCAGAAGCTCCAGCGGCTCACCCCCGAGAGCCTCGCCGCGCAGGCAGCCGACAAGGCGCTGGACGCCGGTCACCGGCTCAAGGACTTCGCCCTCGACGTCCGCGCGGGAATGCTCCAGCGCGAGGCGGAGCTGGACGACGTACTGGGGCTGAACGCGGCCCCCGAGGGATCCGAGCTGCCCGCCGCGCGCCGGCCGGCTCTGGAGGGCGAGCGGTACCCCGTCACGTACCGTGCGCCCCGCGCCCACCAGAAGTACCCCAAGAAGTACCCGAAGCACCCGAACAACCGGAATGAGGACCACTGATGGAGTCGGCTGAGATCCGCCGCCGCTGGCTGCGCTTCTTCGAGGAGCGCGGGCACACCGTCGTCCCTTCGGCGTCGCTGATCGCGGACGACCCCACCCTGCTGCTCGTCCCCGCGGGCATGGTCCCCTTCAAGCCTTACTTCCTCGGTGAGGCCGCCCCGCCCGCCCCGCGCGCCACCAGCGTGCAGAAGTGCGTGCGCACCCCGGACATCGAAGAGGTCGGCAAGACCACCCGGCACGGCACGTTCTTCCAGATGTGCGGCAACTTCTCCTTCGGGGACTACTTCAAGGAAGGGGCCATCACCTACGCCTGGGAGCTGCTCACCACGCCCCAGGACCAGGGCGGGTACGGCCTCGACCCCGAGCGCCTGTGGATCACCGTCTACCTCGACGACGACGAGGCCGAGACGATCTGGCGCGAGAAGATCGGCGTCCCCGCCGAGCGCATCCAGCGCCTGGGCAAGAAGGACAACTTCTGGTCCATGGGCGTCCCGGGCCCCTGCGGCCCCTGCTCCGAGATCAACTACGACCGCGGCCCGGAGTTCGGCGTCGAGGGCGGCCCGGCCGTCAACGACGAGCGGTACGTGGAGATCTGGAACCTCGTCTTCATGCAGTACGAGCGGGGCGCCGGGGAGGACAAGGAGAACTTCCCGATCCTCGGCGACCTGCCGAGCAAGAACATCGACACCGGCCTCGGCCTCGAGCGGCTCGCCATGATCCTCCAGGACGTGCGCAACCTCTACGAGATCGACACCTCCCGGATCGTCATCGACAAGGCCACCGAGCTGACCGGCGTCCGCTACGGCGCCGACCAGGCCTCGGACGTGTCGCTGCGCGTCGTCACCGACCACATGCGCACCTCCGTCATGCTCATCGGCGACGGCGTCACCCCGGGCAACGAGGGCCGCGGCTACGTGCTGCGCCGCATCATGCGCCGCGCCATCCGCAACATGCGCCTGCTCGGCGCCACCGGACCGGTCGTCGCCGACCTGGTCGAGACCGTGATCGACTCGATGGGGGAGCAGTACCCGGAGCTGATCACCGAGCGCAAGCGCATCCTCACCGTCGCCCTCGCCGAGGAGGCCGCCTTCCTCAAGGCCCTCAAGGGCGGCACCAACATCCTCGACACGGCCGTCACCGAGACCAAGGCCGCCGGTTCCACCGTGCTCGCCGGGGAGAAGGCGTTCCTCCTCCACGACACGTGGGGCTTCCCGATCGACCTGACCCTGGAGATGGCCGCCGAGCAGGGGCTGACCGTCGACGAGCCGGGCTTCCGCCGCCTGATGAAGGAGCAGCGGGACCGCGCCAAGGCCGACGCCCGCGCCAAGAAGACCGGCCACGCCGACCTCTCCGCCTACCGCGAGGTCGCCGACGCCGCCGGGGCCACCGACTTCACCGGGTACCTCGCCACCGAGGGCGAGTCCACCGTGGTCGGCCTGCTGGTCGACGGCGTCTCCTCGCCCGCCGCCATCGAGGGCGACGAGGTCGAGATCGTCCTCGACCGCACCCCCTTCTACGCCGAGGGCGGCGGCCAGATCGCCGACACCGGCCGTATCCGCTTCGACAACGGCGCCGTGGTCGAGGTCCGCGACGTGCAGAAGCCGGTTCCCGGCGTCCACGTCCACAAGGGCGTCGTCCAGGTCGGCGAGGTCACCGTCGGCTCCCCGGCTTACGCCGCCATCGACGTCGGCCGCCGCCGGGCCATCGCCCGCGCCCACTCGGCCACCCACCTCACTCACCAGGCGCTGCGCGACGCGCTGGGCCCGACGGCCGCCCAGGCCGGCTCGGAGAACCAGCCGGGCCGCTTCCGCTTCGACTTCGGCTCCCCGGCCGCCGTGCCCGGCGCCGTCCTCACCGACGTCGAGCAGAAGATCAACGAGGTGCTCGCCCGCGACCTGGACGTCCAGGCCGAGGTCATGAGCATCGACGACGCCAAGAAGCAGGGCGCCATCGCCGAGTTCGGCGAGAAGTACGGCGAGCGGGTCAGGGTCGTCACCATCGGCGACTTCTCCAAGGAGCTGTGCGGCGGCACCCACGTCCACAACACCGCCCAGCTCGGCCTGGTCAAGCTGCTCGGCGAGTCCTCCATCGGCTCCGGCGTGCGCCGCATCGAGGCCCTGGTCGGCGTCGACGCGTACCACTTCCTGGCCAAGGAGCACACGGTCGTCGCCCAGCTCCAGGAGTTGGTCAAGGGCCGTCCCGAGGAGCTGCCCGACAAGGTCTCCGCGATGCTCGGCAAGCTCAAGGAGGCCGAGAAGGAGATCGAGCGCTTCCGCGCCGAGAAGGTCCTCCAGGCCGCCGCCGGGCTCGCCGCGGGAGCCCAGGACATCCGCGGCACCGCCCTGGTCACCGGCCGGGTGCCGGACGGCACCGGCGCCGACGACCTGCGCAAGCTCGTCCTCGACGTGCGCGGCCGCATCCCGGGCGACCGCCCGGCCGTGGTGGCGCTCTTCACCGTCGTGGGCGACCGGCCGCTGACCGTGGTCGCCACCAACGAGGCCGCCCGTGAGCGCGGCCTCAAGGCCGGTGACCTGGTCCGTACCGCCGCCAAGACCCTCGGCGGAGGCGGCGGCGGCAAGCCCGACGTCGCCCAGGGCGGCGGGCAGAACCCGCAGGCCATCGACGAGGCCGTCAGCGCGGTCGAGCGCCAGGTCGCCGAGACCGCCCGATGAGCGGAGAGCTGCGCCGGGGCCGACGCCTCGCCGTGGACGTCGGGGACGCCCGGATCGGGGTCGCCTCGTGCGACCCCGACGGGATCCTCGCCACGCCGGTGGAGACCGTGCCGGGACGCGACGTCCCGGCCGCCCACCGGCGGCTCGCCGCGCTGGTCGCCGAGTACGAGCCGATCGAGGTCGTCGTCGGGCTCCCGCGCTCCCTCAAGGGGGGCGAGGGCCCGGCGGCGGTCAAGGTCCGCGGCTTCGCCCAGGAACTCGCCCGGACCATCGCGCCTGTGCCGGTGCGTCTGGTCGACGAGCGGATGTCCACGGTGACGGCGGCTCAGGGGATGCGGGCCTCCGGGGTCCGCTCCAAGAAGGGGCGCGCCGTCATCGACCAGGCGGCCGCCGTGGTGATCCTGCAGAGCGCCCTGGAGTCCGAACGGGCGTCAGGCGACGCCCCTGGTGAGGGCGTCGAAGTGGTCATCTGATCGCGATACGGTAACGTGCCGCGCGATGCGCCGGTGTGTTCGAACTACTGACGCACACGGCAGAAGAGACGGCGCGGAGGCCGCCCCCCATGCGGCGGCTTCCCCCGTCCCGCGGCTCTAGGGGACCGATGACTGAGTATGGCCGGGGCCAGGGCTCCGATCCGTGGCAGGAGGACCCGCTCTCCTCGCCCGCCTACGGGCAGGCGGCACAGAGCGGGTACGGCGACGGATGGGGCGGACAGCAGACTGGCGGCTATCCACCCCCGCAACCCGGTTACGACGGACAGCAGTACCCGCAGGGCTATCCGCAGCAGCAGGGATACCCGCAGCAGGGCCGGCCCGGCCAGCAGTACGACCCGCACCAGCAGCAGGGGTACCCGCAGCAGGGCCACCCGGGAGAGCAGGGCCAGTACGGCGGCTCCGACGGGTACGGGCAGCAGTACTCCGGTGGCTGGGACACCGGGCAGGTCCCCCCGTACGACCCGGCCGCGGGCGACCCCTACCAGCAGCAGGCCCACGGCCACCCCGGGCACGAGGGCTACGGCGACGGGCAGCACGACCCGTACCGCACCGAGGGCGCCTATCCGCCGCCCCGCCCGCCGGGCCGCCGGGAGGAGCCGCAGCCCGAGAGCGAGTGGGACGGGCCGGAGGAGGAGACCCACCCCTTCTTCACCGGCGCCGACGACGCGTCCGACGCGGACGACGGCCGGAACACCCGGCGCGGCCGGGGCCGTCGTGACCAACGGGACCCTGCGGACGACCGGGACCGGTACGACGAGGACGACGACGGCTACGACGACGAGCCGGAGCCCGGCGGCAGGTCCGGCGGGCGGCGCGGCGGCGGCAAGCAACGCGGCCGGGGCACCAAGGGCAAGAGCCGCAACGGTGTGGCCTGCCTGATCGTCTCGCTGGTGCTGGTCGGTGGCGGCGGGGCCGTCGCGTACTACGGCTACCAGTTCTACCAGGACCGTTTCGGCCCGGCCGAGGACTACGCGGGCGGGGGCTCGGGCCAGGTCCTCGTCGAGGTCCCGCAGGGCGCCGTCGGCTGGGACATCGCCAACCTGCTGAAGAAGCACGACGTCGTCAAGAGCGGCTCCGCCTTCGTCAACGCGCAGAACGCCCACCCCAAGGGCAAGTCCCTCCAGCCCGGCTTCTACACGCTGCGCAAGCAGATGTCCGGCAAGGCCGCCGTCGAGCTGATGCTCAGCCCCAAGAGCCGCAACACGCTGATCATCCCCGAGGGCCGCCGCAACGCCTGGGTCTACGAGCAGATCGACAAGCGCCTCGGCGTCAAGGCCGGCACCACCGAGGACGTGGCGCTCAAGGAGTCCAAGTCGCTCGGCCTGCCCGAGTGGGCCGACAACAACAAGGACATCAAGGACCCGCTGGAAGGCTTCCTCTTCCCGTCGAGCTATCCGCTGGCCAAGTCGATGGAACCGGCGGACGTCCTCAAGAAGATGGTCGCCCAGGCGAAGGCGGAGTACGTCCGCCACGACGTCGAAGGCGCGGCCGAGCGGCTGGGGCTGGAGGACCCGCTCCAGATGGTCACCGTCGCCAGCCTCGTGCAGGCCGAGGGCAAGACGCACGACGACTTCCGCAGGATGGCGGAGGTGGTCTACAACCGCCTCAAGCCCGGCAACACCGACACCAACGGCCTGCTCCAGTTCGACTCGTCGTTCAACTACTTGATGAAGCAGAGCAACATCAAGATCAGCGCGTCGGAGATCAACAGCAACAAGGACCCGTACAACACGTACACCCGCAAGGGCCTCACCCCCGGCCCCATCGGCAACCCGGGTTCCGAGGCGCTGGCCGCCGCGCTCAACCCGACCGACGACGGCTGGCTGTACTTCGTCGCGACCGACGGCGAGCACAAGACCGAGTTCGCCAAGACCTATCCCGAGTTCCTGGAACTCAAGAAGAAGTTCGATGCCCTCGACTGACACCCGCCGGGCCGCCGTCCTCGGCAAGCCCGTCGACCACTCCCTCTCCCCGGTCCTGCACCGCGCCGCCTACGCGGAGCTGGGCCTCGACGGCTGGTCGTACGACCGGTACGAGACCGACGAGGTCCAGCTCCGTGGCTTCGTCGCCGGGCTCGGCCCCGAGTGGGCCGGGCTGTCGCTGACCATGCCGCTGAAGCGGGCCGCGCTCGCCCTGTGCGAGACGGCCACCCCGGTGGCCCGCTCGGTCGAGGCGGTCAACACGCTGGTCCGCGACGCCGACGGCGGCTGGCACGGCGACAACACCGACGTGCCCGGGCTCGTCGCCGCCCTGCGGGAACGGGGCGTCGAGAAGGCCCCCGAGGCCGCCGTCCTCGGCGCAGGCGCCACCGCCTCCTCCGCGCTGGCCGCCCTCGCCTCGATCGGCGCCGAGCGGGTCGCGGTGTACGTACGCAGCGAGGCGCGCGCCGAGGAGATGCGGGAGTGGGGGCGCCGCCTCGGCGTCGAGGCCGCCGCCCGGCCCTGGGAGCGGGCCGCCGAGGCGCTCCACCTGCCGCTGGTGATCGCCACCACCCCGGCCGGAGCCGCGGACGCACTGGCCGCGGAGGTCCCCGAGCGGCCCGGCACCCTCTTCGACGTGCTCTACGAGCCGTGGCCCACCCCGCTCGCCGCCCGCTGGGCCGAGCGCGGGGGCACGGTCCTCGGCGGGCTGGACCTCCTGGTCCACCAGGCTGTCCTCCAGGTCGAGCGGATGACCGGGACGGCGCCCGCGCCGCTCGCCGCCATGCGCACGGCCGGCACCGCCGCACTCGCCGCCCGCTGACCGGACGCCCGCCTTCCGGCGGCAGCCGGCGGGCACGGCGTTCCACCCGTTGGACCGCCTGCCGCACCGGCCCGCCGGGCGTGGGAGGATCGGGTGCGGCGGGCAGGGGACGCGCACCCGGCCGCGCCGCCACGACCGGGCGCGAGCAGGAGGAGCACCGTTGAGCAGGCTGCGTTGGCTGACCGCGGGGGAGTCGCACGGACCCGCACTGGTGGCCACCCTGGAGGGACTTCCCGCCGGGGTGCCGATCACCACGGAGATGGTCGCCGACCATCTGGCCCGGCGGCGGCTCGGCTACGGTCGCGGCGCCCGGATGAAGTTCGAGCGTGACGAGGTCACCTTCCTCGGCGGGGTCCGCCACGGGCTGACCCTCGGCTCGCCGGTCGCGGTGATGATCGGCAACACCGAGTGGCCCAAGTGGGAGCAGGTCATGGCGGCCGACCCGGTCGACCCGGAGGAGCTGGCCGCGCTCGCCCGCAACGCCCCGCTGACCCGGCCGAGGCCCGGCCACGCCGACCTGGCGGGGATGCAGAAGTACGGGTTCGACGAGGCCCGCCCGATCCTGGAGCGTGCCAGTGCGCGGGAGACCGCGGCGCGGGTCGCGCTCGGCGCCGTCGCCCGGTCGTACCTGAAGGAGACGGCCGGGATCGAGATCGTCTCGCACGTCGTGGAGCTGGCCGCGGCCAAGGCGCCGTACGGCACCCTCCCGGTCCCCGGTGACGTGGAGCGGCTCGACGCCGACCCGGTGCGCTGCCTGGACCCGGAGGCGTCCGCGGCGATGGTCGCGGAGATCGACCAGGCCCACAAGGACGGCGACACCCTCGGCGGTGTGGTCGAGGTCCTCGCCCACGGGGTGCCGGTGGGACTCGGCTCGCACGTGCACTGGGACCGGCGGCTCGACGCGCGGCTGGCCGGGGCCCTCATGGGCATCCAGGCCATCAAGGGCGTCGAGGTCGGCGACGGCTTCGACCTGGCCCGGGTACCCGGTTCGCAGGCGCACGACGAGATCGTCGTCACCGACGACGGCATCCGCCGCGCCTCCGGCCGCTCCGGCGGCACCGAGGGCGGCCTGACCACCGGCGAGGTCCTGCGGGTGCGCGCCGCGATGAAGCCCATCGCCACCGTGCCCCGGGCGCTGGGCACCGTCGACGTCGCCACCGGCGAGCCGGCCAAGGCCCACCACCAGCGCTCCGACGTCTGCGCCGTCCCGGCGGCCGGCATCGTCGCCGAGGCGATGGTCGCCCTCGTCCTCGCCGACGCCGTCGCGGAGAAGTTCGGCGGCGACAGCGTCGCCGAGACCCGCCGCAACGTCTCCGGCTACCTCGACCACCTCCCCGTCCGGTGAGCCCCGAGACCCCGGCGGACCCGGGCCCCTGCCTCGTCCTCGTCGGCCCGATGGGCGTCGGCAAGTCGACCGTCGGCGCGCTGCTCGCCGAGCGACTCGGCCACGTCTACCGTGACACCGACGCCGACATCGTCGCCGTCGAGGGCCGCGAGATCGCCGAGATCTTCGTGGACGACGGCGAACCGCACTTCCGCGAGCTGGAGCGCCGCGCCGTCGCCGCCGCCCTTCAGGCCCACCCCGGTGTGCTGGCCCTCGGCGGCGGCGCCGTCCTGGACCCGTCCACCCGCGCGCTGCTCGCCGGGCGGCCGGTCGTCTACCTGTCGATGCAGGTGGATGAGGCGGCACGCCGAACGGGCCTGGCGACCGCCCGGCCGCTGCTCGCCGTCAACCCGCGGCGGCAGTGGCGCGAGCTGATGGAGGCCCGCCGCCACCTCTACACCGAGGTCGCCCGCGCCGAGGTCGCCACCGACCACCGCACCCCCGAAGAGGTCGCCGAAGCGGTCCTCGACGCACTGGAGTTGAAGCACGCATGACCCTGCGTATCCCGGTCGGCGCCACCGCAGGCACCGATCCGTACGAGGTACTGATCGGCCACCAGCTCCTCGGCGAGCTGCCCGGCCTCATCGGCGAGCAGGCCCGCCGGGTCGCCGTCATCCACCCCGAGGCCCTCGCCGAGACCGGCGAGGCACTCCGCGCCGACCTCGCCGACCAGGGGTACGAGGCGATCGCCGTCCAGGTGCCCAACGCCGAGGAGGCCAAGACCGCCGAGGTCGCCGCCTACTGCTGGAAGGCCCTCGGCCAGTCCGGCTTCACCCGCACCGACGTGATCGTCGGCGTCGGCGGCGGCGCCACCACCGACCTCGCCGGGTTCGTCGCGGCGAGCTGGCTGCGCGGGGTGCGCTGGGTGGCCGTCCCCACCACCGTGCTGGCCATGGTCGACGCGGCCGTCGGCGGCAAGACCGGCATCAACACCGCCGAGGGCAAGAACCTCGTCGGCGCCTTCCACCCGCCGGCCGGGGTCCTCTGCGACCTGGCCGCGCTGGAGTCGCTGCCGGTCCACGACTACGTCAGCGGCCTCGCCGAGATCATCAAGGCCGGGTTCATCGCCGACCCGGTCATCCTCGACCTCATCGAGGCCGACCCGGCGGCCGCCCGCACCCCGGCCGGGCCGCACACCGCCGAACTCATCGAGCGCTCCATCCGGGTCAAGGCCGAGGTGGTCTCCGAGGACCTCAAGGAGTCCGGCCGCCGCGAGATCCTCAATTACGGTCACACGCTGGGCCACGCCATCGAGAAGAACGAGCGGTACGAGTGGCGGCACGGCGCCGCCGTCGCCGTCGGCATGCTCTACGCCGCCGAGCTGGGCCGCCTCGCCGGACGGCTCGACGACGCCACCGCCGACCGGCACCGCACCGTCCTGGAGGCGGTCGGACTGCCGCTGACCTACCGCTACGACCAGTGGCCCAAGCTGGTCGAGAACATGAAGGTCGACAAGAAGTCCCGCGGTGACACGCTCCGTTTCATCGTCCTGGACGGCCTGGCCCGCCCGACCGTCCTGGAGGGCCCCGACCCGGCCGTCATGCTCGGCGCGTACGGCGAAGTCGCGGACTGACCGCCGCACGCCGGGGCGAGCCCCCCCCCGACCACCACCCTTCCGCGGCCCGAGCGCGTCCCGCTCCGGCCGCGGAGGCGTTCCCGGGGCGGGCGGCGCGGCTCCCTCCGCCGCCGGGCACGCCTTGACCTGCCCGGTCGTTCACACAACACCGGCCGGGGACGGTACCGTTCGGTAGCGCGTCGGCGGCCGGGGGCTTCCCGGAAGCGCCGCGCGCCCCACGCCAGTTGCCTGACGAGACGGAGTGGCACCGGATGCAGCACGCAGGGGGGCCTCCGCTGCCGCCTTTCCACCAGCCGGCCACGGCGAGCGCCGACTGGCCGCAGGGCACACCGCCCGCTCAGCCCCCGCACCCCGGCCCGCCGCCCCAGCCGCCGGGCTTCCTCGGAAACGCTCCCTCCGGGCGCACCCCGCACCCCGCGCAGGGCGCCCCCACCGTGCCCGTACCGCCCGCCTCGGTCCCGCCCGAGGGCACCGGCCACGTCCAACTGCCGCCCGGCGGGCCGGTCGCGATGCCGAGCCCGCCGCCCGGCGCCGGGCAGGCGGACACCGGCAGCACCACCCTCGCGGTGCTCCTCATAGGCCCGGCCGGAGCCGGGAAGACCACCGTCGCCCGGCTCTGGGCCGAACAGCGCAGGGTGCCCACCGCCCACATCAGCCTGGACGACGTCCGCGAATGGGTCCGCTCGGGCTTCGCCGACCCGCAGGCCGGGTGGAACGACCACTCCGAGGCCCAGTACCGCCTCGCCCGCCGCACCTGCGGCTTCTCCGCCCGCAACTTCCTCGCCAACGGCATCTCCTGCATCCTGGACGACGCCGTCTTCCCCGACCGGCCTGTGATCGGCCTCGGCGGCTGGAAGCGCCACGTCGGCCCCGGGCTGCTCCCCGTGGTCCTCCTGCCCGGCCTGGAGATCGTCCTGGAGCGCAACGCCGCCCGCCACGGCAACCGCCGCCTCTCCGACGAGGAGGTGGCCCGCATCCACGGCCGGATGGCCGGCTGGTACGGCTCCGGGCTGCCGATCATCGACAACTCGCACCTCGACGCCGCCCAGACCGCCCGCGCCCTGGACGACGTCCTCGCCCGCGCCATCGCCAGCCCGCCCCAGTGGTGACAAACCCCGCCGCCACCGGCCAGGCGCCCGGTCGGACGCGCTGAACCGGCCGGTGCGCCGAGCCGCTCGTAGGCTCGGAACATGTCCGAGGCCCCGCACGCGTACGACGTGTACCAAGCCCGCAGGCAGCGGCTGCGGGAGCGCTGCGCGGCGGCCGGTGACGCCGCCGCCGTGGTCTCCCGCCCGGCCAACGTCCGCTACCTGACCGGCACCGCCCCCGACCGGGCCGCCCTGCTGCTCGGCGCCCACGAGCCGGGCGCCGACGTGCTGCTCCGCGCCGTCCAGCCCGGCGCGCGGCCCGAGGAAGGCAGACCGGACGAGGCCCTCAGGCTCCAGCTCCTGGACGGCTCCGGCGCCGACCCGGCCGTGGCCGCCGCCACCCTCGCGCTCCGCCAGGGCGGGCGGCTGGTCGCGGTCGAGGAGCACGACCTGACCGTGGCCCGGCACCGGGCGATGGCCTCGGCCGCTCCCGGCATCGGCCTGACCGACCTGGGCGGTGCCGTCGAGCAGCTCCGGTACGTCAAGGACGAGGAGGAGATCTCCTGCCTGCGGATCGCCGCCGAGATCACCGACCAGGCCCTGGGCGAACTCCTGGAGTCCATCCTGGTCGGCCGCACCGAGCGCCATCTCGCCCTGGAGCTGGAGCGCCGCCTCATCGACCACGGCGCCGACGGCCCGGCCTTCGCCAGCTCGGTGGGGACCGGGCCCAACGCGGGCCTCGCCCGCCACCGGCCCACCGACCGCCGGGTCGAGGAGGGCGACTTCCTCACCGTCGGCCTCGGCGCCGTCTACCGCGGCTACCGCTGCGCGATCGGCCGGACCTTCGTCATCGGGACCACCCCGGCCGACTGGCAGGTGGAGCTGTACGACCTCGTCTTCGCCGCCCAGCGGGCCGGCCGGGAGGCCCTCGCACCCGGCGCGGCCTGCCGCGACGTGGACCGGGCGGCCCGCCAGGTGCTCACCGGTGCGGGGTACACCGAGGGGCTCGCGCCGGTCACCGGGCACGGTGTCGGCCTGGAAAACGTGGAGGACCCGCAGATCGCCCCTGCGGCCATGGGTAAACTGGACGCTCGTGTGCCGGTCACCGTCGAACCGGGGGTCCACCTCCCGGGCCGGGGCGGAGTCCGGATCGACGACACGCTCGTCGTCCGCCCTGAGGCGGACGGCGGACCCGAGCTACTCACGATCACGACCAAGGAGCTGCTCGCGCTCTAGCCCCGGCCTGTGCGCGCACCCCGAGGTCCCACCAGCTCCCCGCTGACCGCGAGGCCAGGGGGGAGACACCCATTCGTCCAGGAGATTCCGCAAACGTGGCTTCCACGAACGACCTCAAGAACGGCATGGTGCTCAAGCTCGACGGGGGCCAGCTCTGGTCCGTAGTCGAGTTCCAGCACGTCAAGCCCGGCAAGGGCCCTGCCTTCGTGCGCACCAAGCTGAAGAACGTGCTGTCCGGAAAGGTCGTCGACAAGACCTTCAACGCCGGCGTCAAGGTCGAGACGGCCACTGTCGACAAGCGCGACATGCAGTTCTCGTACATGGACGGCGACTACTTCGTCTTCATGGACATGGAGACCTACGACCAGCTGCACGTCGACCGCAAGGCCGTCGGTGACGCCGCCAACTTCCTCATCGAGGGCTTCACGGCGACCGTCGCCCAGCACGAGGGCGAGGTGCTCTTCGTGGAGCTGCCGGCCGCCGTCGAGCTGGTCATCAAGGAGACCGAGCCGGGTGTCCAGGGCGACCGCTCCACCGGCGGCACCAAGCCGGCGATCCTGGAGACGGGCTACCAGATCAACGTCCCGCTCTTCATCACCACCGGTGAGAAGATCAAGGTCGACACCCGCTCCAGCGACTACCTCGGCCGGGTGAACAGCTAACCGTGGCTGCTCGCAATACGGCCCGCAAGCGTGCCTTCCAGATCCTCTTCGAGGCCGATCAGCGCTCCACCGACGTGCTGACCGTCCTCGCCGACTGGATTCGGCACGCACGCTCCGACACCCGGCAGCCGCCGGTCAGCGAGTACACGATGGAACTCGTCGAGGGGTACGCCGAGCACGAGCGGCGCATCGACGAACTCATCTCGCAGTACGCCGTCGACTGGACGCTCGACCGGATGCCCGTCGTCGACCGCAACATCCTGCGGATCGGCGCGTACGAGCTGATCTGGGTCGACACCACCCCGGACGCCGTCGTACTGGACGAGGCCGTCCAGCTGGCCAAGGAGTTCTCCACGGACGACTCCCCGGCCTTCGTCAACGGCCTGCTCGCCCGCTTCAAGGAGCTGAAGCCGGGTCTGCGCCGCGCCTGATCCACCCGCACACCGCAGGAGCCCGCCGCCGTCACGGCCGCGGGCTCCTGCCGTGTCCGGGGCCCCCGGTGGCGCTACGGGCTCCGGACGCGCCTGAGGGCGGCCCCGGGGACCTCCGGGACCGCCCTCAGGCGGGTGGCGTCACTGCCGCGGTGCGGTTCAGCTCTCCTCGTGGGCGACCGCGCGGCGGGCGTCCGAGTCGAGCACGCCCCAGCTGATGAGCTGCTCGGTGAGGACCGAGGGCGACTGGTCGTAGATCACCGCGAGCGTGCGCAGGTCGTCCTGGCGGATGGAGAGGACCTTGCCGTTGTAGTCCCCGCGCTGCGACTGGATGGTGGCCGCGTACCGCTGGAGGGGGCCCGCCTTCTCCGGCGGGACGTTGGCCAGGCGCTCCAGCTGGAGGACCAGCTTCGGCGGCGGCTCGGCGGCGCCGCCCGGGGTCGTGCCCGGCAGCAGCTCCTGCACCGGGACGCCGTAGAAGTCCGCGAGCTCGGCGAGCCGCTGCACGGTGACGGCGCGGTCGCCGCGCTCGTACGAACCGACCACGACCGCCTTCCAGCGGCCCTGGGACTTCTCCTCGACGCCGTGGAGGGAAAGGCCCTGCTGCGTGCGGATGGCGCGGAGCTTGGCCCCGAGCTGTTTTGCGTATTCGCTGGACATGTGGCTCCCCGGACGAAGACTGGTAACTCACTGTGAGGTTACGCAGCGTTACTTGGCCGCGTCAAGCCGAACGGTGGTCCTGGGGGCGCTCCCCGGGGGTGACCGGGGGCCTGTGACCCGTCGCGGGCGCGGCCGACGGGCCTCCGCGGGCCCGGCCGGGCCCGTTGGGCCGGGTGGGCTCCGGGGTGGTGACCAGGCATGTCCCGGCCACTGGTACCGTGGACGACGCACATCCCGACGTCCTTTAAGAACCGTCCTGTGAGGCGGAGAAGGAGGTCCGTTCCCCGTGAACGCCCCCACCCCCGCGAACGCCGGGCCCCACGAGGCCCGCCCCGTTCTCGAAGGCCCCGACATCGGCCGGGTCCTCACCCGCATCGCCCACGAGATCGTCGAACGCGCCAAAGGCGCCGACGACGTGGTCCTGCTCGGCATCCCCACCCGCGGCGTCCATCTCGCCGGGCGGCTGGCGGCCAAACTCGCCGAGATCACCTCGCGCCCCGTCCCGGTCGGCTCGCTGGACATCACCATGTACCGCGACGACCTGCGGCTGAAGCCCGCCCGCGCCATCGGACGCACCGAGATCCCCGCCGACGGTGTCGACGGCCGCCTCGTCGTCCTCGTCGACGACGTGCTCTTCTCCGGCCGTACCATCCGCGCCGCCCTCGACGCCCTCGGCGACATCGGCCGGCCCCGCGCCGTGCAGCTCGCCGTCCTCGTCGACCGCGGCCACCGCGAGCTGCCGATCCGCGCCGACTACGTCGGCAAGAACCTCCCCACGTCGCTGCGGGAGACGGTCAAGGTCCAGCTCGCCGAGGAGGACGGCCGCGACGCGGTCCTGCTCGGCGCCGGACCCTCGGCCCCCGCCCCGGCAGGCGGCAAGTAACACCCCACCGCGGTCCCGCCGCCCCACGCCCTCGCGCGTGACGGCAGCCGGGCCAGGGTGTCCCCGCATGCCCGAAACCTCCCGAACGCACGGAGCCCACCGATGATGCGCCACCTCATCTCGGCCGCCGACCTCACCCGCGACGACGCCGTCCTCATCCTCGACACCGCCGAGGAGATGGCCCGGGTAGCCGACCGGCCGATCAAGAAACTCCCCACCCTGCGCGGCCGGACCGTCGTCAACCTCTTCTTCGAGGACTCGACGCGCACCCGGATCTCCTTCGAGGCCGCAGAGAAGCGCCTCTCCGCCGATGTCATCAACTTCACCGCCAAGGGCTCCTCGGTCTCCAAGGGCGAGTCCCTCAAGGACACCGCCCAGACCCTGGAGGCGATGGGCGTCGACGCCGTCGTCATCCGGCACGGCGCCTCCGGCGCGCCCTTCCGGCTCGCCACCTCCGGCTGGATCGACGCCGCCGTCATCAACGCCGGGGACGGCACCCACCAGCACCCCACCCAGGCCCTGCTGGACGCCTTCACCCTGCGCCGCCGCCTGGTCGGCCCCGACGCGGGCCTCGGCCAGGACCTGGCCGGCCGCCGGGTCACCATCGTCGGCGACATCCTGCACAGCCGCGTCGCCCGCTCCAACGTCGACCTGCTGCACACCCTCGGTGCCCACGTCACCCTCGTCGCGCCGCCCACCCTGCTGCCGGTCGGCATGGAGAGCTGGCCCTGCGAGGTCTCGTACAGCCTCGACCGGGTCCTGGACCGCTCCGACGCCGTGATGATGCTCCGCGTGCAGCGGGAGCGGATGAACGCCGCCTACTTCCCGACCGAGCGCGAGTACGCCCGCCGGTACGGGCTCGACGGGGAGCGGATGGCGAAGATGCCCGGCGACGCCATCGTCATGCACCCCGGCCCCATGGTCCGCGGCATGGAGATCACCGCCGAGGTCGCCGACTCGCCGCGCTGCACCGTGGTAGAGCAGGTCACCAACGGCGTCTCCGTGCGGATGGCCGTGCTCTACCTGCTGCTGGGCGGGAACGAACCCGCCGTAGCCCAGAACCGCCCCGCCCCCGCCACCGAGGAGAACCACGCATCATGACCGCCCACACCAAGACGCTGATCCGCGGGGCGCGCCTGCTCGGCGGCGAACCGCGGGACGTCCTGATCGACGGCGAGACCATCGCCGCCGTCGGCACCGGCCTCGACGCCGAGGGCGCCCAGGTGGTCGAGGGCGACGGGCTGGTCCTCCTCCCCGGCCTGGTCGACCTCCACACCCACCTGCGCGAGCCCGGCCGCGAGGACTCCGAGACCGTCCTCACCGGCACCCGCGCGGCCGCCGCCGGCGGCTACACCGCCGTGCACGCCATGGCCAACACCTTCCCCGTCGCCGACACCGCCGGCGTGGTCGAGCAGGTCTGGCGGCTCGGCAAGGAGTCCGGCTACTGCGACGTGCAGCCCATCGGCGCCGTCACCGTCGGCCTGGAGGGCAAGCACCTCGCCGAGCTCGGCGCCATGCACGACTCCGCCGCCAACGTCCGGGTCTTCTCCGACGACGGCAAGTGCGTCGACGACGCGGTGATCATGCGCCGCGCCCTGGAGTACGTGAAGGCCTTCGACGGCGTCGTCGCCCAGCACGCCCAGGAGCCCCGGCTCACCGAGGGCGCCCAGATGAACGAGGGCGTCGTCTCCGCCGAACTCGGCCTCGGCGGCTGGCCCGCCGTCGCCGAGGAGTCGGTCATCGCCCGCGACGTGCTGCTCGCCGCCCACGTCGACTCGCGCGTGCACATCTGCCACCTCTCCACCGCCGGCTCCGTGGAGATCGTCCGCTGGGCGAAGTCCAAGGGATGGAACGTCACCGCCGAGGTCACCCCGCACCACCTGCTCCTCACCGACGAACTGGTGCGCACCTACAACCCGGTCTACAAGGTCAACCCGCCGCTGCGCACCGAGGCCGACGTGCTGGCGCTGCGCGCCGCGCTCGCCGACGGCACCATCGACTGCGTCGCCACCGACCACGCCCCGCACCCGCACGAGGACAAGGACTGCGAGTGGCCCGCCGCGGCCATGGGCATGGTCGGCCTGGAGACGGCGCTCTCCGTGGTCCAGCAGACGATGGTCGACACCGGCCTGCTCGACTGGGCCGGCGTCGCCGAGCGGATGTCCTTCCGCCCGGCCGCCATCTCCCGCCTCGCCGGGCAGGGCCGCCCGGTCGCCGTGGGGGAGCCCGCCAACCTGGCCCTGGTCGATCCGGCTTACCGTGGAGAGGTGGACCCCGCGGGCTTCGCCTCCCGCAGCCGCAACACCCCCTACGAGGGACGTGAGCTGCCGGGACGCGTCACCCACACCTTCCTGCGGGGCCGGGCAACGGTAGTGGACGGGAAGCTGGCGTGACACCTGCACTGATGACTCTGGCCGCCGAGCAGAAGTCGGCGGAGGTGACGGACTGGGCCGCGCGCGTCGGCTGGCTGGTCGGCCTCGCCCTCTTCGTCGCCCTCGTCTACTGGCTGATGCGCGAAGGCTGGAAGTGGCGCGGCACCCTCCAGTCCGGCCTGCCCGAGCTGCCCACCACCCCCGAGGACCTCGGCGAGCCCACCCTCGCCCTCACCGGCCGCTACCACGGCTCCACCACCGCGGGGCAGTGGCTGGACCGCATCGTCGCCCGGGGCCTGGGCACCCGCAGCCGCGCCGAGCTGACGCTGCACCCCGAGGGGCTGGACGTGGTCCGCCCCGGCGCCGCCGGCTTCTTCGTCCCGGCCGACGCCGTCCTCGGCGCCCGCCTCGACAAGGGCATCGCGGGCAAGGTCCTGCCCGAGGGCGGACTGCTGGTCATCACCTGGACCCACGGGGACCAGGCGATCGACTCCGGCTTCCGCTCCGACCGCGCCGCCGAGCACCCCGCCTGGGTCAAGGCCCTCGGCACCCTGGAGGCCGAGGACGCCGCCGCGTCCGCCGCCCCCCACCCGCACCACGACCGCACGACGGAAGGCACCGCACGATGACGACCTCCACCCGGGGAGCCGGCCAGGCTCCCGCCGTACTCGTCCTGGAGGACGGCCGTACCTTCCGCGGCCGCGCCTACGGGGCCGTGGGGGAGACCTTCGGGGAGGCGGTGTTCTCCACCGGCATGACCGGCTACCAGGAGACCCTGACCGACCCCTCCTACCACCGCCAGGTCGTCGTCATGACGGCCCCGCACGTCGGCAACACCGGCGTCAACGACGAGGACCCCGAGTCCCGCAAGATCTGGGTCTCCGGCTACGTCGTCCGCGACCCCGCGCGCCGCGCCTCCAACTGGCGCTCGCAGCGCTCCCTCGACGAGGAGCTGGAGCGGCAGGGCGTCGTCGGCATCTCCGGCGTCGACACCCGCGCCCTCACCCGCCACCTGCGCGAGCGCGGCGCCATGCGGGTCGGCATCTTCTCCGGCGACCAGCTCGCCGACGAGGCCGCCCTGCTGGAGCGCGTCCGCCAGGGCCCCGAGATGAAGGGCGCCGACCTCGCCGCCGAGGTCGCCACCGAGCAGGCGTACGTGGTCCCGGCGATCGGCGAGAAGAAGTACACCGTCGCCGCCGTCGACCTCGGCATCAAGGGCATGACCCCGCACCGGATGGCCGAGCGCGGCATCGAGGTGCACGTGCTGCCCGCCACCGCGTCCGCCGAGGACGTCTGGGCCGTCCAGCCCGACGGCGTCTTCTTCTCCAACGGCCCCGGCGACCCCGCCACCGCCGACCACCCGGTCGCGCTGATGCGCGCCGTCCTGGAGCGGGGCACCCCGCTCTTCGGCATCTGCTTCGGCAACCAGATCCTCGGCCGCGCCCTCGGTTTCGGCACCTTCAAGCTGAAGTACGGCCACCGGGGCATCAACCAGCCCGTCCAGGACCGCGCCACCGGCAAGGTCGAGGTCACCGCGCACAACCACGGCTTCGCCGTCGACGCGCCCCTCGAGACGGTCTCCGAGACCCCCTACGGTCGCGCCGAGGTCTCCCACGTCTGCCTCAACGACAACGTGGTGGAGGGCCTGCGCCTGCTCGACCGGCCCGCCTTCTCCGTCCAGTACCACCCCGAAGCAGCGGCCGGCCCGCACGACGCCGCCTACCTCTTCGACCGTTTCGTCACCCTGATGGAGGGCCAGCGTGCCTAAGCGCTCCGATATCCAGTCCGTCCTGGTCATCGGCTCCGGCCCGATCGTCATCGGCCAGGCAGCCGAGTTCGACTACTCCGGCACCCAGGCCTGCCGCGTACTCAAGGCCGAGGGCCTGCGCGTCATCCTGGTGAACTCCAACCCGGCGACGATCATGACCGACCCGGAGATCGCCGACGCCACCTACGTCGAGCCGATCACCCCCGAGTACGTCGAGAAGATCATCGCCAAGGAGCGCCCCGACGCCCTCCTGCCCACCCTCGGCGGCCAGACCGCGCTCAACACCGCGATCTCCCTGCACGGCGCCGGTGTCCTGGAGAAGTACGGCGTCGAGCTGATCGGCGCCAACGTCGAGGCGATCAACAAGGGCGAGGACCGCGACCTCTTCAAGGACGTGGTCGAGGCCGTCCGCGGGAAGATCGGCCACGGCGAGTCCGCCCGCTCGGTCATCTGCCACTCCATGGACGACGTCCTCGCCGGCGTCGACGAGCTCGGCGGCTACCCGGTCGTGGTCCGCCCCTCCTTCACCATGGGCGGCGCCGGCTCCGGCTTCGCCCACGACGAGGAGGAGCTGCGCCGCATCGCCGGGCAGGGCCTGACCCTGTCGCCCACCACCGAGGTGCTGCTCGAAGAATCGATCCTCGGGTGGAAGGAGTACGAGCTGGAGCTGATGCGCGACCGCAACGACAACGTCGTGGTCGTCTGCTCCATCGAGAACTTCGACCCGATGGGCGTGCACACCGGCGACTCCATCACCGTCGCCCCCGCCATGACCCTCACCGACCGCGAGTACCAGGGGCTGCGCGACATCGGCATCGCCATCATCCGCGAGGTCGGCGTCGACACCGGTGGCTGCAACATCCAGTTCGCCGTCAACCCCGACGACGGCCGGATCATCGTCATCGAGATGAACCCCCGCGTCTCCCGCTCCTCGGCGCTCGCCTCCAAGGCCACCGGCTTCCCGATCGCCAAGATCGCCGCCAAGCTCGCCGTCGGCTACACCCTCGACGAGATCCCCAACGACATCACCGAGCAGACCCCGGCCTCCTTCGAGCCGACGCTCGACTACGTCGTCGTCAAGGCCCCCCGCTTCGCCTTCGAGAAGTTCCCCTCCGCCGACGCCACCCTCACCACCACCATGAAGTCGGTGGGCGAGGCCATGGCCATCGGCCGGAACTTCACCGAGGCGCTCCAGAAGGCGCTGCGCTCGCTGGAGAAGAAGGGCAGCCAGTTCGCCTTCACCGGCCCCACCGGCGACAAGGACGCGCTGCTGCGCGAGGCGGTCCGCCCCACCGACGGCCGGATCAACACCGTCATGGAGGCCATCCGCGCCGGTGCCACCCAGGAGGAGGTCTTCGACGCGACGAAGATCGACCCCTGGTTCACCGACCAGCTCTTCCTCATCAAGGAGACCGCCGACGAACTGGCCGAGGCCCGCGAGCTCACCCCCGAGCTGCTCGCCCACGCCAAGCGCCACGGCTTCTCCGACAGCCAGATCGCCGCGCTGAGGGGGCTGCGCGAGGACGTCGTCCGCGAGGTCCGGCACGCCCTCGGCGTCCGCCCGGTCTACAAGACGGTCGACACCTGCGCCGCCGAGTTCGCCGCCAAGACCCCGTACTTCTACTCCTCGTACGACGAGGAGAGCGAGGTCGCGCCGCGTGAGAAGGCCGCCGTGATCATCCTCGGCTCCGGCCCGAACCGCATCGGCCAGGGCATCGAGTTCGACTACTCCTGCGTCCACGCCTCCTTCGCGCTCTCCGACGCCGGGTACGAGACCGTCATGGTCAACTGCAACCCGGAGACCGTCTCCACCGACTACGACACCTCCGACCGGCTCTACTTCGAGCCGCTCACCCTGGAGGACGTCCTGGAGATCGTCCACGCCGAGCAGCAGGCAGGACCCGTCGCGGGCGTCATCGTCCAGCTCGGCGGCCAGACCCCCCTCGGCCTCGCCCAGGCCCTGAAGGACAACGGCGTCCCCGTCGTCGGCACCCCTCCCGAGGCGATCCACGCCGCCGAGGACCGCGGCGCCTTCGGCCGGGTCCTCGCCGAGGCCGGACTGCCCGCCCCCAAGCACGGCACCGCCACCACCTTCGACGAGGCCAAGGCCATCGCCGACGAGATCGGCTACCCGGTCCTGGTCCGCCCGAGCTACGTCCTCGGCGGCCGCGGCATGGAGATCGTCTACGACGAGACCCGGCTCTCCGCCTACATCGAGGAGTCCACCGAGATCAGCCCGTCGCGGCCGGTCCTGGTCGACCGCTTCCTCGACGACGCCATCGAGATCGACGTGGACGCCCTCTACGACGGCAACGAGCTCTACCTCGGCGGCGTCATGGAGCACATCGAGGAGGCCGGCATCCACTCGGGCGACTCGGCCTGCGCCCTGCCCCCGATCACCCTCGGCGGCTACGACATCAAGCGGCTGCGCGCCTCCACCGAGGCCATCGCCAAGGGCGTCGGCGTCCGCGGGCTGATCAACATCCAGTTCGCCCTCTCCGGCGACATCCTCTACGTCCTGGAGGCCAACCCGCGCGCCTCGCGGACCGTGCCCTTCACCTCGAAGGCCACCGCGGTCCCGCTGGCCAAGGCCGCCGCGCGCATCTCGCTCGGCGCCACCGTCGCCGAGCTGCGCGCCGAGGGACTGCTCCCGGCCACCGGGGACGGCGGCACGCTCCCGGCCGACGCGCCGATCTCGGTCAAGGAGGCCGTCATGCCGTGGAGCCGCTTCCGCGACATCCACGGCCGCGGCGTGGACACCGTCCTCGGCCCGGAGATGCGCTCCACCGGCGAGGTCATGGGCATCGACGCCGTCTTCGGCACCGCCTACGCCAAGTCCCAGGCCGGGGCGTACGGGCCGCTGCCCACCAAGGGGCGCGCCTTCATCTCGGTCGCCAACCGGGACAAGCGGTCGATGATCTTCCCCGCCCGGGAACTGGTCGCCCACGGCTTCGAACTGCTCGCCACCTCCGGCACCGCCGAGGTGCTCGGACGCAACGGCATCAAGGCCACCGTGGTCCGCAAGCACTCCGAGGGCGAGGGCCCGAACGGCGAGAAGACCATCGTCCAGCTGATCCACGACGGCCAGGTCGACCTCATCGTCAACACCCCGTACGGCACCGGCGGCCGCCTCGACGGCTACGACATCCGCACCGCGGCCGTCTCCCGGGCGGTGCCCTGCCTGACCACGGTCCAGGCGCTGGCCGCCGCAGTCCAGGGCATCGACGCCCTCCACCACGGCGACGTGGGCGTCCGTTCCCTCCAGGAACACGCCGAGCGGCTCACCGCCGCCCGCTGACCGCCCCGAGGGGGACACCGGAAACGGTGTCCCCCTCTTCATGGGGCCGACCCCCGCAGGCCCCGTCCCGCGCGCCCGCCCGCGCCCTCCCCGGCCCGGCCGCACGCCGCCGGGCCCCGCCGCCGTCCCCGAGGGCGCCCGAGCCCCGCCGCCCGCCTCCCGACGAGGAACCCCCGCATGTACTCCCTCTTCTTCCGCCTGTTCTTCCGGCGCCTGGACGCCGAACGCGCCCACCACCTCGCCTTCCGCTGGATCCGCCTCGCCGCCCGCGTCCCGGTGGTGCGGACCTTCCTCGCCGCCTACTTCGCGCCCCGCCACGAGGAGCTGCGCACCGAGGCGCTCGGCCTGCGCATGCACGGCCCCTTCGGCCTCGCCGCCGGCTTCGACAAGAACGCGGTCGGCATCGACGGCATGGCGATGCTCGGCTTCGACCACGTCGAGATCGGCACCGTCACCGGCCAGTCCCAGCCCGGCAACCCGCCGCGGCGGCTCTTCCGCCTCGTCCCGGACCGCGCCCTGATCAACCGCATGGGCTTCAACAACGAGGGCTCGGCCGCCGTCGCCGCCCGCCTCACCGCGCGCCGCCCCGTCTTCCGCACCACCGTCGGCGTCAACATCGGCAAGACCAAGGCGGTCCCCGAGGCCGAGGCCGTCGCCGACTACGTCACCTCCACCGAGCGGCTCGCCGCCCATGCCGACTACCTCGTCGTCAACGTCTCCTCGCCCAACACCCCCGGCCTCCGCGACCTCCAGGCCGTCAGCCACCTGCGGCCGCTGCTCACCGCAGTCCGCGAGGCCGCCGACCGCTCGGTCCCCGGCCGCCGCGTCCCGCTCCTGGTCAAGATCGCCCCCGATCTCGCCGACGAGGACATCGACGCCGTCGCCGACCTCGCACTGGAGCTCGGCCTCGACGGCATCATCGCCACCAACACCACCATCGCCCGCGAGGGCCTGCGTCTGAGTGCCGACCCCGCCCTGGTCGCGGAGACCGGCGGCCTCTCCGGCGCACCGCTGAAGACCCGCTCCCTGGAGGTCCTGCGCCGCCTGTACGCCCGGGTGGGCGACCGCCTCACCCTGATCGGCGTCGGCGGCGTCGAGACGACCGAGGACGCCTGGCAGCGCATCCTCGCCGGGGCCACCCTGGTCCAGGGCTACAGCGCCTTCATCTACACCGGCCCCGGCTACGCCCGCGCCGTCCACCAGGGCCTGGCCCGGCTCCTCGCCGCCAGCCCGTACGCCACCCTCGCCGAGGCCGTCGGCGCCGACACCCGGAAGGCTCCCGCCGCATGACGACGACCCCGCCCCGGCCCGCCGCCCCCGCCCCCTTCGGCGCCCGGCTCCGCCGCGCCATGGACGCGTACGGCCCGCTCTGCGTCGGCATCGACCCGCACCCCTCGCTTCTGGCGGAGTGGGGGCTCGGTGACGACGTCGCGGGGCTGACCGCCTTCGCCCGGGCCAGTGTCGACGCGCTCGCGGGCCACGTGGCCTCGGTGAAGCCGCAGAGCGCCTTCTTCGAGCGGTTCGGCTCGCGCGGCCTCGCCGTCCTCGAAGGCGCCGTCGCCGAGCTGCGGGACGCCGGGACCCTGGTGATCATGGACGCCAAGCGCGGCGACATCGGCTCCACCATGACCGCCTACGCCGAGACCTACCTGAGCCCCGGCGCCCCTCTCTTCAGCGACGCCCTCACCGTCTCGCCCTACCTCGGCTACGGCTCCCTCGCCCCCGCCGTGGAGCTGGCCCGGCAGAGCGGCAGCGGCCTCTTCGTGCTCGCCCTCACCTCCAATCCGGAGGGCGCCGAGGTCCAGCACGCCCTCCGCCCCGACGGCCGCTCCGTCGCCGCCACCGTCCTGGCCCACCTCGCCCGCGACAACGAGGGCGCCGCCCCGATGGGCTCCTTCGGCGCCGTGGTCGGCGCGACGCTGGGCGACCTCTCCTCGTACGACCTCCGGATCGGCGGGCCGCTGCTGGCGCCCGGCATCGGTGCGCAGGGGGCCACCGCCGCCGACCTCCCGAAGGTCTTCGGTCCGGCCGCCTCCCTCGTCGTGCCCAACGTCAGCCGCGGCGTCCTGCGCCACGGGCCCGGCGTCGCCGCCCTGCGCGGTGCCGCCGAGCGGTTCGCCGACGAGATCCGGGCCGCGGTGGGGTGAGGCGGTACGCGGGGCCGGTCCCGCCTATCCCTGGCGGGGGCCGCCGGCGTCCGGATGGGGCGGCCGCGGCGCCCGCCACCCGCCCCGGAACTGCAATGTTCAACCAAAAACTGGGTTCCGGAGGGCGCGCGCGGCGGTTCCGCATCGCCGCGGGCCTTGCTCGTAGCCGCCCTGTTGACGCGTTGTCGACGCGACACAGCCGCCGTCACCCCGAAAATCTCGGCCCTTATGTCGTGAATGTCGCTTACCTGGGACCGCTTGACGATCCTGACCAGGACTTTTCGACTGTTCTCGCTGACTCTGGACGCCATGGCCGCTAGTCTCCACCGAGAGCGACGGAGCAAGCGCGTTGCTCCGTTCAGCCCCGGTGGGGGACCGATCGGTCCTGCGCCGGATTCGTATCCGACAGTTCGACATCCGAGGTGACGTAGGCGTGGCTCTTCCGCCCCTTACCCCTGAACAGCGCGCAGCCGCGCTCGAAAAGGCCGCCGCGGCTCGCCGGGAGCGGGCCGAGGTCAAGAATCGACTCAAGCACTCCGGCGCCTCGCTGCACGAGGTCATCAAGCAGGGCCAGGAGAACGACGTCATCGGCAAGATGAAGGTCTCCGCCCTCCTCGAGTCGCTCCCGGGCGTCGGCAAGGTCCGGGCCAAGCAGATCATGGAGCGGCTCGGCATTTCCGAGAGCCGCCGCGTGCGCGGACTCGGCTCCAACCAGATCGCCTCCCTGGAGCGGGAGTTCGGCGGTTCCCCGGCCTGAAGCGAGCCTGCTTTCCGGTCCCGGCCGGGAAGCTGGAATAATCGCCCCATGGCTGCAACACCCCGGGGGACGTCCCCCGTACCCCCGGACGCACGTCCGCGGCTGACCGTGCTCTCCGGCCCCTCCGGGGTCGGCAAGAGCACGGTCGTCGCCCATATGCGCAAGGAGCACCCCGAGGTCTGGCTCTCGGTCTCCGCCACCACGCGCAAGCCCCGGCCGGGGGAGAAGCATGGAGTCCAGTACTTCTTCGTCTCCGACGAGGAGTTCGACAAGCTGATCGCCAACGGCGAGCTGCTCGAATGGGCCGAGTTCGCCGGGAACCGCTACGGCACCCCCCGGCGCGCCGTGCTCGACCGCCTGGAGGCCGGCGAGCCGGTCCTGCTGGAGATCGACCTCCAGGGGGCCCGGCAGGTCAAGGAGTCCATGGCCGACGCCCAGCTCGTCTTCCTCGCACCGCCCAGCTGGGAGGAGCTGGTCCGCCGCCTCACCGGGCGCGGAACCGAGTCGGCCGAGGTCATCGAGCGCCGTCTGGCGGCCGCCAGGATCGAACTGGCCGCCGAGGCGGAGTTCGACACCACGCTGGTCAACACCTCCGTCGAGGCGGTGGCCGTCGAGCTGCTAGCCTTGATGGAGGTTCTCTGATCCATTGCGTGATTCATCGTGATCCGCTGCCCCACCGCCCGTAAGGCCCCTGGTCCCGACGCCCCCGCCACGCGGGGGAGCGCCGGACCGGACCGCGGCGGCGGGCAGTCCCCCAGAAGTTTCTTCGGAAGGCTAGAGAGTGTCCTCTCCCATCACCACGCCCGAGGGCATCATCAACCCGCCGATCGACGAGCTGCTTGAGGCCACGGACTCCAAGTACAGCCTCGTGATCTACGCGGCCAAGCGCGCCCGTCAGATCAACGCCTACTACTCGCAGCTGGGCGAGGGCCTGCTGGAGTACGTCGGTCCGCTGGTGGACACCCATGTGCACGAGAAGCCCCTGTCGATCGCGCTCCGCGAGATCAACGCGGGCCTGCTGACCTCCGAGGCCGTCGAGGGCCCCGCCCAGTAACACCTGGTCGGCAGCAGTACCGCACACACACCTTCACGGGCCCGGCAGCATCGCTGCCGGGCCCGTGGTGTGTCATAGGGTGCCAGGCGGCCCTTTTCCCGGGGCCCCGGCCCGGAGCCCGCGAGGGCGCCCGGCCGAGACCGACAGGCGAGGAGACGTGGTGGCGGACGACGTGGCGGCAGTGGCCGGGACGCAGGACGGCAGGGACGGCGGGCTCAGGGTCGTCCTCGGAGTCACCGGCGGCATCGCCGCCTACAAGGCGTGTGAGCTGCTGCGGAGGTTCACCGAGGCCGGCCACACCGTCCGGGTGGTGCCCACCGCCTCCGCGCTGCGCTTCGTCGGGGCCCCGACCTGGTCGGCCCTCTCCGGGCAGCCCGTCTCCACCGAGGTGTGGAACGACGTCCACGAGGTCCCGCACGTCCGCATCGGTCAGCAGGCCGACCTCGTCGTCGTCGCCCCGGCCACCGCCGACGTCCTCGCCAAGGCCGCCCACGGCCTCGCCGACGACCTGCTCACCAACACGCTCCTGACCGCGCGCTGCCCGGTGGTCTTCGCCCCCGCCATGCACACCGAGATGTGGGAGCACCCCGCGACCCGGGAGAACGTCGCCACCCTGCGCCGTCGGGGCGCCGTCGTGATCGAACCGTCCGTAGGCCGCCTCACCGGCGCCGACAGCGGCAAGGGGCGGCTGCCCGACCCCGGCGAGATCTACGAGCTCTGCCTGCGGGTCGGCGAGCGTGGCACCGCCGACCGCGACCTGGCCGGACGCCATGTCGTGGTCAGCGCCGGGGGCACCCGCGAGCCGCTCGACCCGGTCCGCTTCCTCGGCAACCGCTCCTCCGGCAAGCAGGGGTACGCCCTCGCCCGTACCGCCGCCGCCCGTGGCGCCCGGGTGACGCTGCTCTCCGCCAACGCCGCCCTGCCCGACCCGGCCGGGGTGGACGTCGTCCACGTCAGCACCGCGACGGAGCTGCGCGACGCCGTGCGGCAGGCCGCCATCCACGCCGACGCCGTCGTGATGGCGGCGGCCGTGGCGGACTTCCGGCCCGCCGCGTACGCCACCGGGAAGATCAAGAAGCAGGAGGGCAGGGAGCCCGAGCCGGTCGCCCTCGTGCGTAACCCGGACATCCTCGCCGAGATCGCCGCCGACCGGGCCCGCCCCGGCCAGCTGATCGTCGGCTTCGCCGCCGAGACCGACGACGTCCTCGCCAACGGCCGGGCCAAGCTCCGCCGCAAGGGATGCGACCTGCTCGTCGTCAACGAGGTGGGCGAGAACAAGACCTTCGGGGCCGAGGAGAGCGAGGCCGTGGTGCTCGGCGCGGACGGCAGCGAGACCCCCGTCCCGTACGGTCGTAAGGAGAACCTGGCCGACACGGTGTGGGATCTGGTGGCCAACCGCCTGGGATGAGTGCCAAGATCCCCCCACCGGGTCTGCCGAACCCGGTGAAAACCACACGAAAGGCCACCCGCGAGGGCGGAATTCCGTACCGATCAAGGCCGTGCCGCTGGTCACAGAGCTCCCAAGGGGCGAGACATCTGGTCCCGCGGTGCGTTGTGACCGATAAACTGCCGTCGGACCGTGCCGGGCGCAGCTCCCGGACGGCCCGGCCATGATCAGCCAGCAGCCGCTGCAACCACAGGGAGCGATGTGTCCCGCCGTCTCTTCACCTCGGAGTCCGTGACCGAGGGTCACCCCGACAAGATCGCTGACCAGATCAGCGACACGATCCTCGACGCGCTGCTGCGGGAGGACCCTTCCTCCCGCGTCGCCGTGGAGACGTTGATCACCACCGGCCTCGTGCACGTCGCCGGTGAGGTCACGACCAAGGCGTACGCGCCGATCGCGCAGCTCGTGCGCGAGAAGATCCTGGAGATCGGCTACGACTCCTCCAAGAAGGGCTTCGACGGCGCCTCCTGCGGAGTCTCGGTCTCCATCGGCTCCCAGTCGCCCGACATCGCGCAGGGCGTCGACACGGCGTACGAGCAGCGCGTCGAAGGCGACGAGGACGAGCTGGACCGCCAGGGCGCGGGCGACCAGGGCCTGATGTTCGGGTACGCCTGCGACGAGACCCCCGAGCTGATGCCGCTGCCGATCCACCTGGCGCACCGGCTCTCGCGCCGCCTCTCCGAGGTCCGCAAGAACGGCACCATCCCCTACCTGCGCCCGGACGGGAAGACCCAGGTCACCATCGAGTACGACGATGACAAGGCCGCCCGCCTCGACACGGTCGTCGTCTCCTCGCAGCACGCCTCCGACATCGACCTGGACTCGCTGCTGGCCCCCGACATCCGCGAGTTCGTCGTGGAACCGGAGCTGAAGGCGCTCCTGGACGACGGCATCAAGCTCGACACCGACGGCTACCGTCTGCTGGTCAACCCGACCGGCCGTTTCGAGATCGGCGGCCCGATGGGCGACGCCGGCCTCACCGGCCGCAAGATCATCATCGACACCTACGGCGGCATGGCCCGCCACGGCGGCGGCGCCTTCTCCGGCAAGGACCCGTCCAAGGTCGACCGCTCGGCCGCCTACGCCATGCGCTGGGTCGCCAAGAACGTCGTCGCGGCGGGCCTCGCCTCCCGCTGCGAGGTCCAGGTCGCCTACGCCATCGGCAAGGCCGAGCCGGTCGGTCTCTTCGTCGAGACCTTCGGCACCGCCACCGTCGACCCCGAGAAGATCGAGAACGCCATCAGCGAGGTCTTCGACCTCCGCCCGGCCGCCATCATCCGCGACCTCGACCTCCTCCGCCCCATCTACGCCAAGACCGCCGCCTACGGCCACTTCGGCCGCGCCCTCCCCGAGTTCACCTGGGAGCAGCCGAGCCGCGTCGAGGCGCTGCGCAAGGCCGCGGGGGTCTGACCCGCGGCAGGAGAGACGTGGCTGAGGCCCGGCACCTTTCGGGGGGCCGGGCTTCGGCTTGTTTTCAGGAGCTATTCGGGGGCTGGGCCCGAACCGTTCATGGAGGGCATCGGTCCGGGGCCGTGCGGCGGGGACGCGGGGTACGGAGCTTCCGGCGAGGTGCCCGGTTCCGGACCGTCCGGGGAGTCGGCCGGTTCCCCGAACCCGCTGACCCGTCCGTACCGGTGCCGGATCTCCTCGGCAGCCACCGGGTCGCTCTCCCGCACGGCGCTCACCACTGTGTCGATCAGCAGCGCGTGGTCCTCCGCCTGGTCCGGGTTGATCCGCACCTCGCGAAGGAAATCTCCCAGGACGTCGGCTGGTGTGCGGGGCGCGGCCGGGGTGGGCTCCGGAGCCGCTTCCCAGGCCGGCTCGGGCGCGGGGGGCGGCGTGATCAGCTCGCGTAGCAGCTCAGGGACCTCTTCGTTGTTGGCCGCCGAGGTGAGCTGAGCGAGGATTCCGAGGTCGTCCACCGTCCGCCCGATCTGCTCGTCGTTGCGGGCCAGCCACCACACGACAGCGCTGCCGGTGTCCCGCAGCACGTCCGAGTGCAGGTACTCCCGACGGTCCTGCTCGCGCCGCCGCTCGTGCTCCCACACCGTCTGCTCCTTGCGGATGGCGGCCAGCCGGTCCAGCCGCTCCTGGTCGTCCTCGTCCAGGGTGAGGCTGACCTCCACGGCATGGGCGTCCACCAGGTCGTACGGGTCGGGGAGCATGACGGCGAGGGCGGCGCTCAGTTCGTGCTGCACCAGGGAGCACCGTCCCGGATCGCTGGTACGAGTGACCTCCTCGGCGCGCTGGACGACCGAAGCCCTCGCCAGCGCTCCGCCGTCCATCGGCCGGTCCGGCGCGTCGGGGCGCGGGCACCAGCGCACGGTGGCGCTGAGGAGAAAGCCGTAGTCCTTCTCCGTGCTGGGCAGCCGCACCCTGGTCAGCAGGATCTCCCGGCGCTCCACCGGACGTACCGGCAGGTCGATCAGGGTGCCTTCGGGAAAGGGCTCCGCCCGCTGTGCGCGGTCGGTGAGCGCCATACCCGCCAGCATGGTGCCCGACAGCAGGGCGGTCACCATGCCCCACAGCCACAGGGGCCAGCCGAGGAAGAGGCCCAGGATGACGGCGACCAGTGTCGCGATGACGCCGAGGAAGCCGAAGACGGTCTTCTGGCCGGTGGTCATGGTGCGGTTGCCTCCTTGGGCCGAGAGGGTGGTGACACGCGGGGGGGCCGGGCTTCGCCGATGAGGCGCAGGACGCGGTCCGCGTGCGCGGGCGGGCCCGCCTTGACGGCGGTCAGGTACAGCGCGTTGAGGGTGGGGTGGTTCTGGCCCGCAGCCTCGATCAGGGAGCGCAGGGTGCCTGCTTCCGCCCCCGGGCCGAGCAGCGGGGCGGCGGCAGGACGCCAGCGCTCCGGCTCCGCCACACGGAAGACGGACCGCCAGCAGTTCAGTCCGTCCGCAGTGACCGTGTGCGCCCGGAGCCCGGGATCCGCGGCCACGGCGAGGAAGAGGTCCAGGTCGCGCGGGTGCCTGCCGGGGCTGCCGAGGCGGCCGCTGAGCCGGTGCAGCAGATGATGCAGGGCCTGCTCGTCGTCGCGTACGTGGGCGAGGAGCGCATGGGTGGCTTCCTGGCCCGGCGGCTCGGAGATGGCGAGGCGGTGGAGGCGGATCAGGGCGGAGCGGGGGTAGCGGGTGGACATGGTGGTGGCGCAGGTGTCGATCAGTACGCGTCTGAGACCGGGCGTGAGCGTCTGGACGCCCGAGCGGTCGTAGACCCAGCGGCGCGCCGCGGTGCCGTACCGGGGATGCTGGACCAGGCGGGCGAGGAGTGCGGCCGACGCCGTCAGTGAGCCCTCCGTGCCCTGCTCCGCCCAGGTGTCGACCCGTTGCCGCAGCGCCTCCTCCGGTTCGGTGCCGGTCATGAGCGCTGCCACGCGCTCGCCCGCCCGCTCGCGCTCCGGGTCGGTGAGGGCGGGGAGAGCCAGCAGTTCCGGCGCGCAGTCGAGGAGGAGGCCACGCAGATCAGGGCGGTCGCTCCACAGATGGCGGCAGAGCGTGTCCGCCACCTCCTGCTGGGCGAAGGTGTGCCGGTCCCCGTTCCGGTCGGCGTTGATCGCCCCCAGCAGGTGGTGCGTGCCTTGCTGTTCCAGCAGGGGTTGTGGATCGGCGGGGGTGGACGTGGCGTTCATCAGGAGGCGGGCTGCCGCGTGGACTGTGTCGGTGCGGGCCCCTTCCAGCAGCGCGGTCGCGTAGCAGAAGGCCCGCTCGTGGGCACGGGTCGCCCTCTTCAGGATCTGGTCGACGGCTTCCTCGGGGTCAGTGAGGGTCACGAGTGCCGTGGCACACCAGTCGGCGAACCGCCCGGGAGTGTCCAGGACGTCGGCCCCCGCCCGCCTCCACAGCCCGGCGATCAGATCGGCGAGCCGTGCCACGTCGCGCAGCGGTGGGTTCGGGGCGAGGTAGGCGGCCAGCTTCTCCGGGACGGGCGAGCAGGCCCGGGTATCCATGTCGGCGCAGCGCAGGCGGCGCCGGAGCACCGCCATCCGGTCCGGGGGAGCGAGGTGGTGGAGCGGGGCGGCCATGTGGAGTGAGAGCGCCCGGTCCATCCCGTGGGGGAGGACCACCACCAGGTGCGCTGCTGCCTCGCGTACCCGTTCCCGGAGCGAGGAGAGGTGGTCGCGCACCACTTGCTCTCTGGTGCTCTCCTCCGTCGTGGTCAGGTCCAGCAGCAGTCGGTCGCCGGACTGGATCAGCTCCGGGTCGAGCGTGTGGCGCCCGTCCTCGGACTGGTCCGGCACCAGCTCGAACGGCACCCGCTCGCCGGGGAGTTCCCCCAGCAGTACGCGCCCCGCGGTCTGCCGACCACTGCCGTCGGGGCCGGTGAGCAGCACCATCCGGTCCCGGACCAAGGCGTCGTACGCCGCGTTGGCCGCGGTGGGACGAACGAACCGCCGCATCAGGAAACGCAGATCGTCCCGGGCCAGGCGCCGAGGGGTCTTCCGGGGTTTGGGAAGTGGACCGACGAAGATGTTCCCGGACCCGGTGTGGACGTACGACGCGGTACCGACGTTGCTGTGCGTCGCCCCCGTTTCCGTCACTTCTTCTCCTGATCGGCGGTGCGGTTGCCGAAGCTGTTGTGGACCGTGCCGTGGTTGTCGGCGGTGTAGTTGACGGGACCGTCGCCCGAGAACTGAGGTGCGTGCTGGCTGCCCGGGCCGGTGTTCACCGGTCCGGTGGCGGCATGGAAGTGCGTCGTGGTGGAGCCCGGCCCCGTGGAGCCGTTGACGGTCGAGTTGACGTCGCCGTGGTGGATGCCGGTCTGCACGGCCGTCTGCGTGCGGACGTCCCGCATCTGGTTGGAGGCGCTCTCGACCTGGCTGCTCCGCTCCTCCTCCGCCTTGGCGAAGGCGGGGATCACCTTGGTGAGTGCCTGGATGATGGCGGGCACGTCGTACTCCGCCCGGTGGGCCTCGTACGTCAGGCACTGCCGGTCGGCGACGGAAGCCAGCTCGGGCGGCAGGTCGGCTTTGGAGGGGCGGGGCGTGCCGCGGCCGAGCAGGACGGGGACGATGAGGACGTCGTTGCGCAGAGCCTCCAGGATCTCTTCGCGGACCCAGTCGTTCTCCCGCCTCAGCTCCGGGTGGGCCGCCCAGCCGGGTCCGGCCAGGACGAGCAGCACCTCGCAGCTCCGTACGCTCTCGCGCAGCTCCTCCCGGAAGTCCCGGCCGAGGCGGATGGAGCGGCCGTCACGGAACGAGGCGTCGTCGCCGAACCGCTGACGCAGCGCGTCGTCCAGATGCGCCGACGCCTGTTCGCCGTCGCCGGACCGGTAGTTGATGAAGACATGGGGCATGGCGGATCGCCTCTCTGGTGGAACGGGTGGGTGAGGGAAGAAGAAGCGGTGCGGGGGCGCGCGTCAGGAGGGCGCTGGTACTGGCGGCGCGGTCCGGGTGGCGGCCGAGAGCGTCAGCGCCGCGGTGAGGTCGGGGGCTAGCGCCCGTACTCCGGAGTGGCCGCGGTGGCGGCCCAGCACTCCTGCCAGACGGCGCAGATCCAGGCCGATCGTGTAGGAGCGCACGGCGGAAGCACTGGTCAGGGCTTCGTGGGCGACGGTGCAGGCATGGTCGATCTCACCGGCGGACGCGTGGGCCAGGGCCCTGCGGACGCCGTAGCGGGCGCGGTTGCGGTGGGCCTGCGGCGACAGGGCGGCGCAGGCCGCGTCGAGGGCCTCGGCCGCCGCGGCCGGGCGGCCCAGGTCGTAGAGGCACCAGCCGGTGAACATCGCCACCGGGTCGGGCAGGTGGATCGGTCCGACCGGCGACGGGTCCCCCTCCTCGCGGGCCGCCGCGAGCAGCCCGCGTGCGCGGTCGAGGGCGCGCAGACTCGCGCTGTCGTCCCCGGCCAGCGCGTGGCCCTCGGCCTCCTGCTGGGCGGCCAGGCCACGGATGCGCGGTGCGAGCCGGTGGTCCGAGGCGGCCGCGGAGAGGGTGACGGTCTCGGCGGCGTGGCCTCGGTAGTACGCCATTAGGGCGCGGCGGACCAGCGCATAGTGCCCGAGTTGGTGGTCGCCGCCCTGGAACGCGAGCCGCACGGCATGGTCGGTCCAGCGCAGGGCGGCCTCGTCGTGGCCCGACTCCTGAGCCATCCAGCCGGTGAACTCGGCGAACCGGCTTCCGACGAGGAGCAGTTCGTCCCTGGTGCCGCGCTCGGCGTCGGTGGCCAGCGTCACGAGCGCCCGGGTCTGCTCGGCGAGCGGGACGAGGACCGTGTGGGGCGGACAGCTCTGCGCCATCCGGCGGAAGTGGATGAGAAGGGCCCGCGCCGAGGCGGTCAGCGAGCCGTCCCCGGCCTGGGCTCCGGAGGAGGCCGACGCCGCGCTCCCCGAGACGCTCGTCGACAGCAGCACGGTGGCGGCGCCCGCGGCCAGGACGAGGCGGCGGCTCGGCGGCTTGTCGGCCGCCGCCGGTGCGGGCGCGCCGGGTGGGTCCGGCAGCAGAGCGGTGAGCCGGCCCGGGCAGCCCAGCTCCACCTCGCAACGGCGGGCGAGTTGCAGCGTCGGCCGCTGGTGGCCGTTCTCGATCTTGCTGAGCTGACCCTTGCTGTAGTGGACGGCCGAGGCGAGGCGGGTGAGCGTCAGGCCCGCCTCGTTCCTGGCCCGGCGTAACTCCGCTCCGAACTGCTTCGGCGGTACGTGCACGTCTCCACCCCTCAAGTCGCGGCCGTGGTGGCGGGCCCCCGGCCCGCGCCTGACAAGGGTCGGCCGGTGACGACACCGACGGCAAGGGCCGACGTGTGTTTCGCGTTTCCAGGGAAGCCGTCCGGGGCGGGGCTGTCGAGAGGGCCTCGGTGGGGCGACGGCCCTCCGGGGCCTCCGGCGGTGTCCGAGGGGTCTGGTAGGAATGCAGGCGTGAGCAGCGAGGATGAGCGGTCCGGGAGGGAGCCGGAGCAGCTTGCGCTGGTCCGGGAGATGGCGCGGCAGGCGAAGGCGCCGAAGGCCAAGCCGCGGACCTGGCGCGGGGCCGACGTGGCGGAGCACCTGCCGGTGGCGCGCGTGGTGGTGGACAAGGGCGTGCTGCACCTGGACCGCTACTTCGACTACGCGGTGCCCAAGGAGCTGGACGCCGAGGCGCAGCCCGGGGTGCGGGTGCGGGTGCGGTTCTCGGCCGGGGCCGGGCGGGTGCACGCGGGGCGGCGCGAGGGCGGCGGGCTGATCAGCGGGTTCATCGTGGACCGGCTCGCCGAGTCGGACTACGACGGGCCGCTCGCGGCCCTCGCCCAGGTGGTGTCGCCCGAGCCGGTGCTCACCCCGGAGCTGCTGGGCCTGGCCCGCGCGGTCGCCGACCGGTACGCGGGCAGCCTCGCCGACGTGCTCCAGCTCGCGGTGCCCCCGCGGAACGCCAAGGCCGAGGCGGCAGCCTCGCCCGACCCGCTGCCGCAGCCCGCCGCACCGGAGCCGGGGAGCTGGGAGCGGTACGGGCCCGCCGGTCCCGGGCTGGTCGCCGAGCTGGCCCGGGGCGGGGCGCCGAGGGCGGTGTGGACGGCGCTGCCCGGGCCACAGTGGGCCGAGGAGCTGGCCCGGGCCGTGGTCGCGACGCTGGCCTCGGGGCGGGGCGCGCTCGTGGTCCTGCCCGACGGGCGGCACGCCGCCCGGGTGGACGCGGCGCTCACCGCGCTGGTCGGCAAGGGCCACCACACGCTGCTGACCGCCGACGCGGGCCCGCAGAAGCGGTACCGCCAATGGCTCGCCGTGCACCGGGGATCGGTGCGCGCGGTGGTCGGGACGCGCGCCGCGATGTTCGCGCCCGTCCGCGACCTCGGCCTGGTCGCCCTCTGGGACGACGGCAACGAGAACCACAGCGAGCAGCACGCTCCCCAGCCGCACGCCCGTGAAGTGCTGATGCTGCGGGCCGCCCACGAGAACTGCGCCGTCCTGCTCGGCTCGGTGAGCTGCACCGTCGAGGCCGCCCAGTTGGTCGACAGCGGCTGGGCGGCCCCCGTCGCCGCCGACCGCGCGGTCACCCGGGCCGCCGCGCCCCGGGTGCGGACCATCGCCGACCACGACCTGGCCCGCGACGCGGCGGCCCGTACCGCGCGGCTGCCCTCCCTCGCCTGGCAGGCACTGCGTGACGGCCTGCGCGACGGGCCGGTCCTGGTCCAGGTGCCCCGGCGGGGGTACGTACCCAGGCTGGCCTGCGAGCGGTGCCGGGAGCCGGCGCGCTGCAGGCACTGCGCGGGGCCGCTCCAGGCGGCCGAGTCCTCCCTGCTGCACTGCGCCTGGTGCGGGCGCCCGGAGGCCGACTGGCACTGCGAGGAGTGCGGCGGGTTCCGGCTGCGCGCCCAGGTCACCGGGGCGCGCCGGACCGCCGAGGAGCTGGGGCGGGCCTTCCCCTCCGTCCCGGTGCGTACGTCGGGCCGCGAACAGGTGCTGGACACCGTGGACGCCACACCCGCCCTCGTCGTCTCCACACCGGGGGCCGAACCGGTCGCGGAGGGCGGATACGCGGCGGCGGTCCTGCTCGACGGCTGGGCCTTGCTCAACCGCCCCGACCTGCGGGCGGGCGAGGCGGCCCTGTGGCGGTGGATGTCGGCGTCGGCCCTGGTCCGAGGCCAGTCGGCGGGCGGCACGGTGGTGATCGTCGCCGAGCCGACGCTCGCCCCCGTGCAGGCACTGGTGCGCTGGGACCCGGTCGGCTTCGCCCTCCGCGAGTACGCGGACCGGGCCGAACTGGGGTTCCCGCCCGTCTCACGGATGGCGGCGGTCGCGGGACCGCAGGCGGCGGTCGGGGAGTTCCTCGACGCCGCCGACCTCCCACCGGACGCCGAGATCCTCGGCCCGGTCCCGCTGCGCGAGTCCGCCGAGCGGGCACGCGGGCGGGTGGTGGAGGGGCCGCAGGTGCGTGCCCTGGTGCGGGTCCCGCCCGGCAGCGGTATGGCGCTCGCCCACGCCCTGAAGACGGCACAGGCGGCGCGGATGGCTCGCGGGGGGCGGGTTCCGGTGCGGATTCGGGTCGATCCGCTTGATATCGGGTGAGGGGGCTGGGGCAGGGCGCCGGGAGGATTGGGTGTGCGGCTGACTTGTGATGTCGGCAGGGGCGGGGATGGGCAGGGGGCGCAGGTCAGGGAGTACTCCCCACGTGTACGGGGACGCCCACCGTCGCGGAGATGCGTTTCCGTGCTGGACCAGGCCGCTGGGGCTGCTGACCGTCCTCTGACCGGTGGGTGGCGGTGGTCCGTGTAGGGGGCCGGCGATACGCGGAGGGCGCGTACGCGTGCGCCGGTGGCTGCGGGTGTACTGGCCGACACGGCGAATGGGGGGGCTGGTGCCTGCCGATGACCTCGATCCCGTGGCAGGCTCCGGGCCCGAGTAGCGCTGCTGTCCGCTGGGCCCATGGCCGAGGGCTGACAGGCCCGTGACCGGTAGTCGGCCCGTGTAGGGAACGCCACTTGGGCCGGCGGGCGACACCGGCCTGCCGGGTCCTGGCGGACACGCGCGCGAACTGACGGCGCGTGCGGTGCGGCGCCGTCCGGCGAGGGCGGCAGGCGGAACGCGGCCCGGTCGTTCGAGCCTGTGGCGCGTGTGCGTGTGCTGCTTCGACGAAGCGCGCCGGGGGCGGGTGGGTGCCGAACTCGGGGGCGGCCTCTGAGCCGCCTGCGGGGAGGGCTGGGGCAGGGGGGAAAGAGTCCCCGGCAGCCGTGGAGTGATCTCCGGCGAGCGCAGCGCGTACAGGGGAGCCTCGCCTCTGCCCCCGCAACGGCGCCCACACGTCGCGGCCGAGGCGACCCGTCGCGCCCCGGCGTGCCGCTGCCCCCGTCTGTCGGAACGGGGGCAGCGAGCGGGTGGGCCGGTCAGCCGTGGCGTGGGCCCGGGAGGGCGCTGGGGCGGGTGGCGTCGCGGACGGCGGGGGCGCCGGTGGGCTGGGTGGGCATCGAGCGGGCCGCGGGCACCGTGGGGAGGCTGGTGTTGAGGGAGAGCGGGCGGGTGCCGCCGGAGCCGGAGGTCTCACCGGCCCGCTCGGCCTCGGCGGCGGCCTGGACGGTGGCGCGGCGGGCGCCGTAGCGGCGGTGGACCGCCTGCTTGGTCACCCCGAGGGCGGAACCGACCGCGTCCCAGGAGAAGCCGAGGGAGCGGTCGAAGTCCACGGCGGCGGTGACCAGGGTCTCGACGCTGTCCCGGAGCTCCTGCGCCAGCCGCACGGTCGGGGCGGGGGCCCGCCCGTAGACGACGAAGCCGGTGGCGGGGCCGGTGCGGCGGGGGCGGTAGACGTTGCCCAACTGGGCGGTGAGGGTGCGGAGCGCGTCCACCTGACGGCGGACCCGCTCGATGTCCCGCACCAGCAGGTGCAGGCTGGCCCGTGCCTGTGCGTCGTGGGTTGCGTGGTCGGCCATGAACAAGCCTCTCGAACGGGCGGTGTGATGGGGGGAGACGGGCCGCTGGAGCGAAGGCCCGTGGAGGTCAACTCGCCTTGACCAACGCCCGTCGCCCTGAGTGGTCACGCTCCAGGGGCGTATGCGTGGATGCGCGGGGCGCGCGGTACCGCGTACGCCCCCGGCGAGGGAGGGGAGTTGTGGGTGTGCTCGGGAGAGGGCGCGGAGACCGGCGGGTGGGGGCGCGCGGGGTGGTAGGGGCGAGCGGGGAGGCCCGACCGTGCTTCGGGTCCCCCCTCGGGAGGCGTACGCGAGTTGACGCCCGACGGCGCTCCACCATGAGGGGGAGCGCGGCAACCTCGGCCGCGTCATGCGTCATGCGTCATGCGTCATGCGTCATGCGGCGTGCGGCGTGCGTTCGGCGGACGGCCTCGACCCCGCCCTTGGGTCGGGGCTGGGAGCACCGCCAGTGTCGCGCCTTGCGAGGGCAAGAAGGCGTACAAGTGCGCCGCAGTTCGCCGGGGCCAGGCACGCCCCGCCCCTCGGCCGCCCCGAGCGGCACCGCGCCGCACGGGGCAGTACGGCGTACGTACGCCGACACCACCCCCGCCCCGCCCCACGTCCGCCCCGCGCAAGCGCCCCCGCCCCCGCGCGGCCTAGACTGGCGCGGCTCCCCGCCAGGCGTTCCGGCGCCGCGGCGGACCGGCCCAGGACGGCCCGGCCGCCGGGAGGGACGCCGTGGCTCCGCCCGTACGACTTAGCGAGGTATCCCCACCGTGAGGCTCGTCTTCGCCGGCACCCCCGAGGTCGCCGTTCCCGCTCTGGACGCCCTGATCGCCTCGGAGCGGCACGAGGTGGTCGCCGTCGTCACCCGGCCCGACGCGCCCGCCGGGCGCGGGCGGCGGCTGGTCGCCAGTCCGGTCGCGGAGCGGGCCCAGGAGGCGGGCATCGAGGTGCTGAAGCCGGCCCGGCCGCGTGACGAGGAGTTCCTCGCCCGGCTGCGGGAGATCGGCCCGGAGTGCTGCCCGGTGGTGGCCTACGGCGCGCTGCTGCCCAAGCCGGCCCTCGACATCCCCGCCCGCGGCTGGGTCAACCTGCACTTCTCGCTGCTTCCCGCCTGGCGCGGTGCGGCCCCCGTGCAGCACGCCATCCTCGCGGGCGACGCGATCACCGGAGCCTCCACCTTCCTCATCGAGGAGGGCCTGGACTCCGGCCCCGTCTACGGCACCGTCACCGAGGAGGTCCGGCCCACGGACACCACCGGCGACCTGCTGACCCGGCTCGCCTTCGCCGGGTCCGGCCTGCTCGCGGCGACCATGGACGGCATCGAGGACGGCACGCTCCAGGCCGTACCGCAGCCCGCCGACGGCGTCAGCCTCGCCCCCAAGCTCACCGTCGAGGACGCACAGGTCGACTGGGCGGCGCCCGCGCTGCGCGTCGACCGGGTGGTGCGCGGCTGCACCCCCGCCCCCGGCGCGTGGACCGTCTTCCGGGGCGAGCGGCTCAAGCTCGTCGCCGTCCGCCCGCTGCCCGGCGAGGACGGCCTCGCCCCCGGCACCCTCGCCGTCGGCAAGAACCACGTGCACGTCGGCACCGGCTCGCACGCCGTCGAACTCCTCTGGGTCCAGCCGCAGGGCAAGAAGCCGATGCGCGCCGCCGACTGGGCGCGCGGCGTCCGCATCGCCCCGGGCGAGCTGCTCGGCGCGGCCGACGTACGCTGAAGGGGACAGGACCGCGCCCGTGGTGCCCCCGCCGAGGCGGGCGGCCGCAGCGGGCGCGGCGGCGTGCCGGTCCGCGCGGCGGAGCGGCCGCCAGTGACCTTGCGACAGCGGAGCACCTTTGACCGACCAGCCGTCCCGGCGTCCCCGTAAGACCGGCAAGCCCTACCGCCGCCCCAAGAAGGACCCGGTGCGCGCCCTCGCCTTCGAGGCGCTGCGCGCCGTCGACGAACGGGACGCCTACGCCAACCTGGTGCTGCCCGCCCTGCTCCGCAAGGCGCGCGAGGACCACCCCGACACCTTCGAGGCCCGCGACGCCGCCCTCGCCACCGAACTCGTCTACGGCACCCTGCGCCGCCAGGGCACCTACGACGCGATCATCGCGGCCTGCGTCGACCGGCCGCTGCGCGAGGTCGACCCGCCGGTCCTGGACGTCCTCGCGCTCGGCGCCCACCAGCTCCTCGGCACCCGCATTCCGAGCCACGCCGCGGTCTCCGCCACCGTCGAGCTGGCCCGCGTCGTCCTTGGCGACGGCCGCGCCAAGTTCGTCAACGCCGTGCTGCGCCGCATCACCGCCGACGACCTCGACGGCTGGCTGGAGCGGGTCGCCCCGCCCTACGACGAGGACCCCGAGGACCACCTCGCCGTCGTCCACTCCCACCCGCGCTGGGTCGTCTCCGCGCTCTGGGACTCCCTCGGTGGCCCCCGCGCCGGCATCGAGGACCTGCTGGAGGCCGACAACGAGCGGCCCGAGGTCACCCTCGTCGCCCGCCCCGGCCGCGCCACCGCCGACTCCCTGCTCGACGGCCTCGGCCCCGACCGGGCCCTGCCGGGCCGCTGGTCTCCGTATGCCGTGCGGCTCACCGAGGGCGGCGAGCCCGGCGCCATCGACGCCGTCCGCGAGGGCGACGCCGGGGTGCAGGACGAGGGCAGCCAGCTGGTCGCCCTCGCCCTCGCCGACGCCCCGCTGGAGGGCCCCGACAGCCGCTGGCTCGACGCCTGCGCCGGTCCGGGCGGCAAGGCCGCGCTGCTCGCCGGGCTCGCCGCCCAGCGGGGCGCTAGCGTGCTCGCCTCAGAGAAGCAGCCGCACCGCGCCGGGCTGGTCGCCAAGGCGCTCGACGGCACCCCGGGCCCGTACCAGGTGATCGCCGCCGACGGCACCCGCCCGCCGTGGCGTCCCGGCTCCTTCGACCGGGTCCTGGTCGACGTGCCCTGCACCGGGCTCGGCGCGCTGCGCCGCCGCCCCGAGGCCCGCTGGCGGCGCAGGCCCGCGGACCTCGAAGGGTTCGCGCCGCTCCAGCGCGCCCTGCTGCGGTCCGCCCTGGAGTCGGTACGTGTCGGCGGCGTCGTCGCCTACGCGACCTGCTCGCCGCACCTGGCGGAGACCCGCGCGGTCGTCGACGACGTCCTCAAGCGCGACACCCAGGCCGAACTGCTCGACGCCCGGCCCCTGATGCCCGGCGTCCCCGCGCTCGGCGAGGGCCCCGACGTGCAGCTCTGGCCGCATCTGCACGGTACGGACGCGATGTACCTGGCCCTGGTGAGGCGCACGGGCTGAGTCCGAGCGACGCGGGGGCGGGGCGGGGCCAACGGGCTCCCCTCGCCCCCGCGTCGACGCTCCCGGCTCCCCTCGACCGGTGTGGCATGCTGCCGCCCGAAGCAGGTCCACGACCGTCGGCCACGAGGAAGGGCCTCCGCATGAGCGACTGGGAGCTGACCAGGACGTACGGCAGCAGCTCGGGCGAGGTGCGCTGGGAGCGGCTCGGGGACCCGGCGGCGGAGCCCGTCGTACTGCTCCACGGGACTCCGTTCTCCTCCTACGTCTGGCGCGGCGCCGCCCGCGTCCTGTCCCGGAGCCACCAGGTGTACGTCTGGGACATGCCCGGGTACGGCGCCTCCGCCAAGTTCGACGGGCAGGAGGTGTCGCTGGCCGCGCAGGGCCGGGTCTTCACCGAGCTGCTGGACCACTGGGGCCTGGCCGAGCCGTCCGTGGTCGCCCACGACTTCGGCGGCGCCGTCGCCCTGCGCGCCCACCTCCTGCACGGCGCGGCCTACCGGCGGCTCGCCCTGGTCGACCCCGTCGCGCTCGCCCCCTGGGGATCGCCCTTCTTCCGCCTGGTCGGGGAGCACCACGGTGTCTTCGAGCAGCTGCCGCCCCACCTGCACCGTGCCCTCGTCCGCGAGTACATCGGCTCGGCCAGCAGCCCCGGCCTCGACCCGGCCGTCCTCGACCGCCTCGTCGCGCCCTGGCTGGGGGAGGACGGACAGCCCGCCTTCTACCGCCAGATCGCCCAGGCCGACCAGGGCCACACCGACGAGATCCAGAGCCGGTACGGATCGATCGAGCCGCCCGTCACCATCTGCTGGGGCGAGGACGACGCATGGATCCCGGTGGCGAAGGCGCACGAACTGGCCTCGCTCGTCCCCGGCGCCGAGCTGCTGCTGATCCCCGGGGCCGGGCACCTGGTGCAGGAGGACGCGCCCGACGGCCTCGACGCGGCGCTGGCCCGCTTCCTCGGATAGGCGGCGGCGGTGACCGCGCGACAGGGAGTTTTCGTTCGGCACCGGTGCCGAAACGGTGGTCGACCCGGCGGTCCCCCTGCCAAGATCGTCGACATGACCGCGACACCCCGCAAGCGTGCCGACATGTTCCTCCCCGCCGAGAACGACCCCCGCGAGAACGGCCCGAGCCTCGGCGACGAGGTCGCCACGCTCATGGAGTACCTGCGCTGCCAGCGGCTCACGCTGGAGCTGAAGTGCGCCGGGCTCGACCCCGAGCAGCTCGCCCGGCGCTCCGTCGAGCCGTCCACCATGTCCCTGCTCGGGCTGGTGCGGCACCTGGCCGACGTGGAGCGCGTCTGGTTCCGGGTGCGGATGGCGGGGCAGGACGCCCCGCCGTACTTCCGGCTCCCCGAGGACCCGGACGGCGACTGGGACGGCGCGCTGCCCGACCCCGCCCTCGTCGAGGAGGCGTGGCGGCTGCTCCGCGCCGAGCAGGAGTTCGCCGACGAGTACGTGGCACGGGCGCCCTCCCTCGACATCACCGGCGAGGCGCACGGCGAGCCCGTCTCGCTGCGCGAGGTCCTCGTCCACCTCGTGGAGGAGTACGCCCGCCACAACGGGCACGCCGACTTCCTGCGCGAGCGGATCGACGGCCGGGTCGGGCAGTAGAGGGGCACGGAGGTGAAAGGGGTGCGGCACCGGAGGCCGGAACCCGCCGCGGGCATGGCAGTCTTGGGGCATGGCAGCGCAGATCAATCCCAGCATCCTCTCCGCCGACTTCGCCCGCCTCGCCGACCAGGCACGGGCCGTCGAAGGCGCCGACTGGCTCCACGTCGACGTCATGGACAACCACTTCGTGCCCAACCTGACGCTGGGCGCGCCCGTGGTCGAGTCGCTGGCGCGGGCCACCGAGACACCGCTGGACTGCCACCTCATGATCGAGGACCCGGACCGCTGGGCGCCGCAGTACGTCGAGGCGGGCGCCGGGTCGGTGACCTTCCACGTCGAGGCGGCCGCCGCACCGGTGCGCCTGGCCCGGGAGATCCGCGCCAAGGGCGCCCGTGCCGCCATGGCGCTGAAGCCCGCCACGGCGATCGAGCCGTACGAGGATCTGCTGCCCGAGCTGGACATGGTGCTGATCATGACGGTCGAGCCCGGCTTCGGCGGCCAGTCGTTCCTCGACCTCACGCTGCCGAAGATCCGCCGCACCCGGGAGCTGATCGGCCGGCACGGCCTCGACCTCTGGCTCCAGGTGGACGGCGGCGTCTCGGCCGACACCATCGAGCGGTGCGCCGACGCCGGGGCCGACGTCTTCGTCGCGGGCTCGGCGGTCTACGGCGCCGAGGACCCGGCCGAAGCCGTCCGCTCGCTGCGCGAGAGCGCCCGCAAGGTCACCGCCTCGGCCTCCTGGGCGTGCGGCCACTGAACACGAGGCGGTACCCCGGGCCGACCCGGGGCCACCGCACGATGAACGACCGCCCCGAGGGCCGAACGGGCGCCGCCGGATCTGCGAGGATGAACGGCGGAGCCACTTGTGAACAGCAGTGAGGAGATTGCCGTGTCCGGCATGTCGGCGGGTCGTCCTGCCCTGCGGATGGGACCCGCGGAGCTGGTGCAGGCGGCGGCCATGGCCCGCCGTTTCTATCTGGAGGGCAAGTCCAAGATCCAGATCGCCGAGGAGTTCGGCGTCAGCCGCTTCAAGGTGGCCAGGGTCCTGGAGACCGCTCTCGAACGTGACCTCGTCCGCATCGAGATCCGTGTCCCCGCGGAACTGGACGCGGAACGCTCCGACGCCCTGCGGTCGCGGTTCGGACTGCGCCACGCCGTGGTCGTGGAGTCGCCCGCCGAGGAGGAGGAGTCGCCCGACCCCGAGAGCCTCGGCGAGGTCGCCGCGGACCTGCTCGGGGAGCTCGTCGCCGAGGGCGACGTCCTCGGGCTCGCCTGGGGCCGCTCCACCATCCACATGGCCGCGGCCCTCGACAAGCTGCCGCCGTGCACCGTGGTGCAGCTGACCGGCGTGTACGACGCGGGGACCGCCGAGCGCGGCTCGGTCGAGGCGGTCCGTCGGGCGGCCCAGGTCGCGGGCGGTGAGGCGCATCCCATCTACGCGCCGATGCTGCTGCCCGACCCGGCCACCGCGGCGGCGCTGCGCAACCAGACCGGGATCGCCCGTGCCTTCGAGTACTTCGACAAGGTGACCGTCGCGGCCGTCTCCATCGGCTCCTGGGAGCCGGGGATCTCCACCGTCCACGACATGCTCAGCGAGGAGGAGCGCGCGCACTACGCCTCGCTCGGGGTCGCCGCGGAGATGTCGGCGCACCTCTTCGACGCGGAGGGGCGCCGGGTCGGGCGTGATCTGGGGGAGCGGTGCATCACCGTCGAGACGGATCGGCTGCGCCGGATTCCTGAGGTCGTCGCCATTGCCGGGGGTGGGCGTAAGGCGCCGGCGATCGATGCGGTGCTTCGGTCCGGGCTGGTGACCAGTCTGGTCACCGACACGGCTGCCGCGGATCAGCTGCTGGCCACCGAGGCGCCGCCTCGGCCCGCCCTCGACCGGGCCGACCCGGACGAGCCCGACTCCCACTGACCCCCTGGCCTCAATCGCAGGCCGGGCTGTCTTTGGGTGCGGCGCGGCTCGATCGTGCCGGTCACTGATTGGCCTCAATCGCAGGCCGGGCTGTTCTTTGGCGTCCTGCCCGTCCCGGCCGTGCCGGTCACTGATGGCCTCAAGCGCCGGCCGGGCTGGGGGGTTCGCGGTTTGCCCGTGGGGTGGTGCGGGCGGGGCCGCACCGGTGTACCTCCTCACGGACTGACGAGGTGGGAGCCTGTCGCGTTTTGCGGGCTCCTCACGTCAGTCTGCTGCGGGGCCCCCCGGCCCGTCCCCGCCCCCCGTCTCGTCGGCGGCCAACCGCCGGTGGTGGGTGGGGCCGTCACCGAGCAGTCTTTCGTCCGACAGATTGGCCGTCTGTGCTCACTGTCGTGGAGCGATGATGGGTCATCCACTCATCACTGTCACTGTGGCGGATCGAGCAATGGGAGCCGGTCTCACCGCCCTCCGGCGGGTGGCCGCGTACGAGACCGTGGGGTGGGGTCGTGCCGGGGTGCCCCCGCAGCAAACTGACAACCTCGGCCGCCTTGATGCGACTGACCCTTGAGCTGTCAGTTTGTGAGGAGGTACCCCGGCACGGCCCCGCCCCACCCACGTACCGGAGGGACCGCGAATCCCAAGCCCGGCCGGCGCTTGAGGCCGTCTTGGGGCCGCCACGGCCGGGCCGGGCAGACGCCAAAACTCAGCCCGGCCGGCGCTTGAGGCCAACAGGGACCGGCACGGGCAAGCCGCGCCGCAGCCAAAACCCAGCCCGGCCGGCGCCTGAGGCCGTCTTTGACCGGCACGGTCGGGACGGGCAGACGTCAAAGAACAGCCTGGCCGGCGCCTGAGGCCAACAGGGACCGGGGCGGGCGAGCGGCGCTGCCGCCCGCCGTGGTCGCCGCCCGCGCCCAGCTCTTCGGACTGGTCTCCTTCGAACTCTTCGGACACTTCCACCGCGTGGTCGAGGACCGCGACCGGTTCTTCGCCCACAGCCTCGCGCGTGGCCCGCCGTCGGCTTGACCGACGACCCCGACGACCCCGACGACCCCGACGACCCCACCGGCTGAGCCCGCGGCCCCGGCCGGCGGTGTGACAGCATCGGCGCATGTCTGCGCGTCCTCGCCCCCGGGCGGCCTTCCGTGTCGCGGTGGCGGCCCTGCTCTGCGCCCTGCTGGCCCTGCTCACCGGCTGCTCGGCGGAGCCCGGGGCGCCGTCCGCGCCCTCCGGCGGCCGGTCGGCGCCCGCCTGGGCCGAGGGCATGGCGACCGTCGGCGAGGAGCGGCTGCCCGCCGAGGCCCGCGACACCCTGCGGCTGATCGACCGGGGCGGCCCGTACCCGTACGCCAAGGACGGTTCCGTCTTCGGCAACTACGAGCGGCTGCTGCCGGAGAAGAAGCGGGGGCACTACCGGGAGTACACGGTGCCCACCCCCGGCTCGCGCGACCGGGGCGCCCGCCGCCTCGTCACCGGACGCGAGGACGAGATCTACTACACCGAGGACCACTACGCCTCCTTCCGGGCGGTGCTGCGATGAGCGCCACCCGGCCGGAAAGCGGCCGAGAGGGGACCGTACGCCCGTGACCGACGACGCCCGCACCACCCCGCCCGCGTCCCCCGCCGACCCAGTGGCCCGTGCCGCCGCCGCCGCGCGGGACGCCGGGCAGCCCTGGGCCGTCCTCGACCTCACTGGGGTCACCGGCAAGGCGGGGTTCCTCGACGCCTGCGCCGAACAGCTCGGGCTGCCCGGCTGGTTCGGCCGGAACTGGGACGCGTTGGCCGACCTCCTCGGCGACCCCGACGGCCTGCCGCTGGCCGACGGTGGTGTGCTGGTGGTCCGCGGCTGGCGGGAGCTGGCCGTCGCCGGCCCGGCCGACTGGGAGACGGCCCTGGCCGTACTCGGCGACAGTGCGGCGGGGGCGCGCGAGACAGGCCGGGGGGTCACCGCGCTGCTGGCGCTGGAGGGCGAGGGCTGAGGCGGGGGAACGCCGCCGGGCTCGGGCCGTACGCCGGTGGTCCGTACGCTCGCGACGGCATCCCGGTGAGCGTCAGTCCGCGCCCGCGGCCAGTTCCTCCTCCAGCCAGGTGCGGCCCCGGGTCCGGGCCGTCAGCCTGACGTCGCCCAGCCGCGCCACCGGCGTCACGAAGACCGTCCGGCGCATCGCCGGCAGCCGGATCAGGGCGCGGTCCTCGTAGAGGGCGCGCTGCACCGAAGCCACGTCGGCGTGCGCGTCCCGGGTGCGGGCCCAGGCCGAGACGTACACCGAGGACGGGTCGGTGGAGTGCAGCGCCACCACCGAACGCGCCGCCCCCACCGGGTCCACGGCCCGCGCGGACGGCGCGAGAGCGTGCCGTACCCCGAGCCGTGCCCGCCGTTCCGCGCCCGGCATCCGGTACGCCATCCGTGCCTCCGAGGGGTGAGTGCGCGCCAGGTGCCACGGAGCCTGGCCCTCCCGGCCCGCCCCGGGCCGGGAGAACGCCGGACGCGCGGGGGAGTCCCTGGTCACGGGGGCGCACGCCCGGGCCGGGGCGCGCGGCGGCGGGTAGGGTGGGTGCGCAAGGCGGGTCGCCCGCCCCGCACACACGGTGCCCCGGGCCGCTTGGGAGGAAAACACGAGCGCGGGGGCGTTTCGCTGTGTCTTTGTGGGAGTGACCTGCTCCGTTTCGCGTGGGAATGTGAGACTCATGCGTTTTCTTGAGCCCGGTACCGGTCGCCACACCTCGATACCCCCGGTCGCGTACGACCTGACCTATGACGACGTCTTCATGGTGCCGCGTCGCTCCGCCGTCGGCTCCCGCCAGGCCGTCGACCTCTCCGCGCCCGACGGGACCGGGACCACCATCCCGCTCGTGGTGGCCAACATGACCGCCATCGCCGGACGCCGCATGGCCGAGACCACCGCCCGGCGCGGCGGGCTCACGGTCATCCCGCAGGACATCCCGATCGAGGTCGTCACCGAGGTCACCCAGTGGGTGAAGCAGCGCCACCTGGTGCTCGACACGCCGATCGTCCTCGCGCCGACCCAGACCGTCGGGGACGCCCTGTCGCTGCTGCCCAAGCGCGCGCACAACGCCGGTGTCGTGGTCGACGAGAACCACCGGCCCGTCGGCGTCGTCACCGACGAGGACCTGACCGACGTCGACCGGTTCACCCAGCTCGCCGACGTGATGTCCCGCGACCTGCTCCTGCTGGACGCCGACATCGCCCCCGGCGACGCCTTCGACACCCTCGACGGCGCCAACCGCCGCTACGCCCCGGCGGTCGGTGCCGACGGCCGCCTGGTCGGCATCCTCACCCGTACCGGCGCCCTGCGCGCCACGCTCTACCAGCCCAACGTCGACGCCCAGGGCCGCCTGCGGATCGCCGCCGCCGTCGGCATCAACGGCGACGTGGCGGGCAAGGCCCGCCAGCTCCTGGAGGCCGGGGTCGACACGCTCGTCGTGGACACCGCCCACGGTCACCAGGAGTCGATGATCAAGGCCGTCCGCGCGGTCCGCGCGCTCGACCCGCAGGTGCCGATCGTGGCGGGCAACATCGTCGCCGCCGAAGGCGTCCGCGACCTCGTCGAGGCCGGTGCCGACATCATCAAGGTCGGCGTCGGACCCGGCGCCATGTGCACCACGCGCATGATGACCGGCGTCGGCCGCCCCCAGTTCTCCGCCGTCCTGGAGTGCGCCGCCGAGGCCCGCGCCCACGGCAAGCACGTCTGGGCCGACGGTGGTGTCCGCCACCCGCGCGACGTGGCCATGGCGGTCGCCGCCGGCGCCTCCAACGTCATGATCGGCTCCTGGTTCGCCGGGACGTACGAGTCGCCCGGCGACCTCCAGCAGTCGGCCGACGGCCGCCTCTACAAGGAGTCGTACGGCATGGCCTCCGCTCGCGCGGTCCGCAACCGCACCAGCGAGGAGTCGGCGTACGACCGGGCCCGCAAGGCGCTCTTCGAGGAGGGCATCTCCACCTCGCGGATGTTCCTCGACCCGCACCGCCCCGGCGTCGAGGACCTGATCGACTCGATCATCGCGGGCGTCCGCTCCTCCTGCACCTACGCCGGGGCCGCCAGCCTCGCCGAGTTCGCCGAGCGCGCCGTCGTCGGCGTCCAGAGCGCCGCCGGTTACGCCGAGGGCAAGCCGCTGCACGCCAGCTGGAGCTGACCCTCCGCCACCGCCGCGCCACGGGCCGGACCCCACCGGGGTCCGGCCCATGGCCGTCGGCCCGGGTCGCACGGCCGTGTTCTACTGCACGATGTGCGACTGAACGACCTCGACGAACGCATCGTCCACGCCCTCGCCGACGACGCCCGCCGCTCCTACGCCGACATCGGCGCCCTCGTCGGCCTCTCCGCCCCCGCCGTAAAACGCCGCGTCGACCGGCTGCGCGCCGAGGGCGCCATCACCGGCTTCACCGTCCGCGTCGACCCGGCCGCCCTCGGCTGGCTCACCGAGGGGTACATCGAGATCTACTGCCGCCCGCACACCTCCCCACAGGACATCCGGCGCGGCCTGGAGCGCTACCCCGAGGTGGCCGCCGCCTCCACCGTCACCGGCGAGGCCGACGCCCTCGCGCAGATCTTCGCCGCCGACATGCGCCACTTCGAGGACGTCCTCGAACGCATCGCGGGCGAGCCGTACGTGGAGCGCACCAAGTCGGTCCTGGTCCTCTCCCCGCTGCTGCGCCGCACCACCGTCACCAGCACCACCGGGTGACCCCGATCACCTTCTGACCAGCGAGAACGCCCCCTCGGGCGCGGTCGGAGGCGGTTGCGCAACAGATCGACGCCAGGCCTCGTTCCGACGCAACGAATCGTCGTCCGATGCGCAAGGAACGCGCCTTGTGACCGCTGGGGGGGCCACGTACGGTCAACTCGTTCCCCGCCGCACCACCGCCCGAGGTCAGCCATGCCGTCGCTGCGCACCGCCCTGCTCCAGAGCGCCCCGGCCCCCGCCGACGCCCTGGACCGCCTCGACGAAGCCGCCCGCGACGCCGCGGCCGACGGTGCCCGGCTGCTGGTCACCCCCGAGCTGTACCTCACCGGTTACACCCCCGAGGCCGGTCTCGACGTCCTCGCCGAGCCCGCCGACGGCCCGTCGGCCCGCGCCGTCGCCGCCCTCGCGGCCCGCCACGGGCTCGCCGTCGTCCACGGCTACGCCGAACGCGGCGCCGACGGCCGCCTGTACAACGCCGCCGCCCTGACCGGACCCGACGGCACCCGCCTCGCCCACTACCGCAAGACCCACCTCTACGGCGACCACGAGCACCGCTGGTTCACCCCGGGCGAGCACCCCGTCGTCCAGGCCCGCCTCGGCGGCCTCACCCTCGGCCTGCTGGTCTGCTACGACGTCGAGTTCCCCGAGACCGTCCGGGCCCACGCCCTGGCCGGCACCGACCTGCTCTGCGTCCCCACCGCCCTCGCCGAGCCCTACACCGTCGTCCCCGACACCCTCGTGCCCGCCCGCGCCGTGGAGAGCCAGCTCTACGTCGCGTACGCCAACCGCGTCGGCACCGAGGGCCCGTACACCTTCGCCGGACGCAGCTGCCTCGCCGCCCCCGACGGCACCGTGCCGGTGCGCGGCGGCCAGGGCGGGCAGCTGCTGCTCGCCGACGCCGACCCGGCGCTGCTGGCCGCCTCCCGCGCAGACAGCCCCTACCTGCGCGACCGCCGGCCCGAGCTGTACGGCTGACCCCCGCGCCCACCGCCCCGCCCGTCCCCGCAAGGAGCCCGCACCCCATGACGTCCACGGTGCCCCCCGCAGGCCGCCCGGCCGCCGGACTGCCGCCGATCACCATGGTCGGCCCCGACTTCCCCTTCCCGTACGACGACTACCTCGGCCACGCCGCAGGGCTCGGCCAGATCCCGGCCACCGCGCACGGCACCGAGGTCGCCGTCATCGGCGGCGGGCTCTCCGGCATCGTCACCGCGTACGAACTCATGAAGATGGGGCTGAGGCCCGTCGTCTACGAGGCCGACCAGATCGGCGGACGGCTGCGCACCGTCGGCTTCGACGGCTGCGATCCGGGGCTGCGCGCCGAGATGGGCGCGATGCGGTTCCCGCCCTCCTCGACCTCGCTCCAGCACTACATCGACCTGGTCGGCCTCCAGACCGAGCCGTTCCCCAACCCGCTCTCCCCGGCGGCCCCTTCCACCGTGGTCGACCTCAAGGGCGAGAGCCACTACGCCCGCACCCTGGACGACCTGCCGCAGGTCTACCGCGACGTGGCCGACGCCTGGCAGCGGTGCCTGGAGGAGGGCGCCGAGTTCGGCGACATGAACGAGGCGCTGCGCACCCGCGACATCCCGCGCATCCGGGAGATCTGGGCCCGGCTGGTGGAACGCCTCGACGACCAGACCTTCTACGGCTTCCTGTGCGGCTCCGAGGCGTTCCGCTCGTTCAAGCACCGGGAGATCTTCGGGCAGGTCGGCTTCGGCACCGGCGGCTGGGACACCGACTTCCCCAACTCGATCCTGGAGATCCTGCGGGTCGTCTACACCGAGGCCGACGACCACCACCGCGGCATCGTCGGCGGCAGCCAGCAGCTTCCGCTGCGGCTCTGGGAGCGCGCCCCGGGCAAGCTCGTCCACTGGGCGCAGGGCACCTCGCTCGCCTCGCTGCACCAGGGCGGAGCTCCGCGCGGCGCGGTCTCCCGGCTGCACCGGACGGCGGGCGGCGGCATCACCGTCACCGAGGCGTCGGGCGCCATCCGCACGTACCCGGCGGCCGTCTTCACCGGCCAGTCCTGGCTGCTGCTCTCCAAGATCGCCTGCGACGAGACGCTCTTCCCCATGGACCACTGGACGGCCATGGAGCGCACCCACTACATGGAGTCGAGCAAGCTCTTCGTCCCCGTGGACCGGCCGTTCTGGCTCGACAAGGACCCGGCCACCGGCCGCGACCGCATGTCGATGACGCTGACCGACCGCATGACCCGGGGAACCTACCTGCTGGACGACGGCCCGGACCGGCCCGCCGTCATCTGCCTCTCCTACACCTGGTGCGACGACAGCCTGAAGTGGCTGCCGCTCTCCCCGGCGGAGCGCATGGAGGTGATGCTCACCTCCCTCGGCGAGATCTACCCGGACGTCGACATCCGCCGCCACATCATCGGCAGCCCCGTCACCGTCTCCTGGGAGAACGAGCCCTGGTTCATGGGTGCGTTCAAGGCCAACCTGCCGGGCCACTACCGTTACCAGCGGCGGCTGTTCACCCACTTCATGCAGGACCGGCTGCCCGCCGACCGGCGCGGCATCTTCCTCGCCGGGGACGACATCTCCTGGACGGCCGGCTGGGCCGAGGGCGCCGTGCAGACCGCCCTCAACGCCGTCTGGGGCGTCATGCGCCACTTCGGCGGCGCCACCGACCCGGGCAACCCCGGCCCCGGCGACCGCTTCGACGAACTCGCCCCGGTGGAACTCCCCGAGGACTGAGACCCGCCGGGGCGGGCGGGCCGTCGCGGGGGTGCGGCCCGCCCGCCCCGGGCGTCGGGGCCCGGACGCGGGCCGGCGGTCAGGACCGCAGCGGCGTCAACAGCATCCGCCCCACCAGCCCCACCGAGGTGTCCAGGCGGCGGACGAACTCCTCGCCCAGCTCCTCCACCCCGCGCACCGCCCACAGCGTCCGGGCCGCCGCCCACGCCGCGTCCCGGGCCCGGTCCAGGCTCCACGCCCCGACCAGGTGGGTCAGCGGGTCGGCCAGCTCCAACAGGTCCGGGCCGGGCATCAGCTCCTCCCGGACCCGCTCCTCCAGCGCCCGCAGCACCTCGCCCACCGTGTCGAACTCGTCCTCCAGCGCCGCCGGACGGCAGCCGAGCGCACGGCAGGAGTCCACCACCGCGAGCGGCAGATCGTGCCCGATGTGGGCATGGATGCCGGCCAGCGCGAACTGGAGCGGCCGTACGCCGGGATGGCGCCGCTGGGCGAAGAGCGGCCGCCAGCACGCCGGTACCCGCTCACCCGCCGCGTCCGCCGCCACCGCGTCCAGATAGCGCCCGGCGAAGAGCGTCGTGAGGGTCGACGCGGCCCGCACGTCCGGGAACTGCCCGTGGCCGATCCGCCGGGCCAGCTCCTCGGTGACCGTCAGGTAGACCGTGTTGAAGACCCCGACCCCGTCCGTCGGCGGGCAGCCGGCCCCCACCTCGCGCATCCGCGCCACCGTCGCGTCCACGGTGCCCACGCTTCCCGCCGTCCCACCCGTCTGCCCCATGACGGCAGCGTGCCAGCCCCGCCCCGCGCCACGGGCGGCACGCCCGGCCGCGTCCCCGAAACGAGGGACCGCACGGCACGGCGGCGCACAGGAGCCGCGGCCCTCCGGGCGCGCTGCCCGGCCGAGCGAGGGAACGAGCGCCACCTGGTGGCGGTGCGCGCGGAGATCGGGGAAGCTCAGGCGCATGGTCTCGGTATTGCAGAACGTGGCGATCGACTGTGCGGACGCCTACGAACTGGCGCGGTTCTGGAGCGAGGTGACCGGCCGTCCGCTCCATCCGGAGGACGGGCCGGGCGACCCGGAGGTGCGGGTGATGCCGACGGAGGGGCCGGTGCTGCACTTCAACCAGGTCCCCGAGCCCAAGACGGTGAAGAACCGCCTCCACCTCTGTCTCCGCCCCGAGACCTCACGCGACGCGGAGGTGGAGCGGCTGCTCGGCCTCGGTGCCACCTTCGTCGGCGATCACCGCAACCTCGACGGTTCCGGCTGGGCCGTCCTCGCCGACCCCGAGGGCAACGAGTTCTGCGTCCTGCGCAGCGCCTCCGACCGGGCCGCGACGACGGGCTGACACTCACGGCTCTCCCGGGCGGTCGCCGGGGCAGGGCCCGGCCGGGACGCGCCCGTCACCCGCTCACCGACCCCCTGCGACTGCGGCCACCGAAGGCGTCGGACGCCCTTGTCCAGACAGGGTCCTAGGCGATCACGCCGTTGAGGCCGCGCAGGCCCGCGACGATCTCGGAGGCGTCGGGCCCGCCGTCGAGGCCGAGGCCGGGCCCTGGATGGTGCGCCGACTCCTCGCCGGAACCGCGGCCGAGCGGCAGGCCGACGCCGGCCAGGCCGACTCCGTCCTGGCCCCGCTGCGCGACCGGGGCCGTCCGCACGGCACCGACGGAGGCACCCGGGAGGCGTACGCCTGGGCGGTGCAGAACGCCACCGCCATCGCCCAGAGCTTCACCGGCTCCGCCTGGCGGGGGAGCGCCCCGAGCCGCCGCCCGCCGCGGAACACGCCGGAGCCCGGCACCCACGGGGGGGCGCCGGGCTCCCGGACGTATGTACGGGTGGGCGCTACTTGCCGTCCGCCTGGCCGTCGGAGGGGGAGGTCTTCTCGTCGTACGCCGAGGTGCCCGCGTCGAGCAGCGGGCCGTCGGTCTTCAGGTGGGCGGGGGCGAAGGCCCGCAGCACGTGGTAGCCGGTGATGACCACCAGGGTGCCCAGCGCGATGCCGCCCAGCTCGAAGTTGTCGGTGATCTTCAGGCTGACGCCGCCGACGCCGATGATGATGCCCGCGGCGGCCGGGACCAGGTTGAGCGGGTTGCGCAGGTCGACCTTGGCGTTGGTCCAGATCTGCGCGCCGAGCAGGCCGATCATGCCGTACAGGATGACGGTGATGCCGCCGAGGACGCCGCCGGGGACCGCGGCGACGACCGCGCCGAACTTCGGGCAGAGGCCGAAGAGCAGGGCGAAGCAGGCGGCGGCCCAGTAGGCGGCGGTGGAGTAGACGCGGGTGGCCGCCATGACGCCGATGTTCTCGGAGTACGTGGTGTTGGGCGGGCCGCCGACCGCGGTGGAGAGCATCGAGGCGGCGCCGTCGGCCGAGATGGCGGTGCCCAGCTTGTCGTCGAGGTTGTCGCCGGTCATCTCACCGACCGCCTTGACGTGCCCGGCGTTCTCCGCGATGAGCGCGATGACCACGGGCAGCGCCACCAGGATCGCCGACCACTCGAAGCTCGGCGCGTGGAAGGAGGGCAGGCCGATCCAGTCGGCCTGGGAGACGCCCGACAGGTCCAGGCGCCAGTGGTCGACCGCCTCGGCGCCGCCGTCGGGGCTGTGGATCTTGCCGAGGACGAGGTCGAGGACCCAGGAGAGCACGTAGCCGAAGACCAGGCCGAGGAAGATCGCGATGCGCGAGAGGAAGCCGCGCAGGCAGACCACGGCCAGCCCGGTGAAGAGCATCACCAGCAGCGCCGTCCACTGGTCCTGCGGCCAGTAGGTGGTCGCCGTCACCGGGGCGAGGTTGAAGCCGATCAGCATGACGACCGCACCGGTGACCACCGGTGGCATCGCCGCGTGGATGACGCGCGCGCCGAACTTGCGGACCGCGAGGCCCGAGAGGAAGAGGACCGCCGCCACGACCAGCACCGCGCCGGTGACGGTGGCGCTGTCGCCGCCGCTCGCCCGGATCGCCGCCGCCACGCCGACGAAGGACAGGGAGCAGCCCAGATAGCTGGGCACCTTCCCGCGCGTCGCCAGCAGGAAGATCATGGTGGCGACACCCGACATCATGATCGCGAGGTTGGGGTCGAGCCCCATCAGGACGGGCGCCACGAACGAGGCGCCGAACATGGCCACGACGTGCTGGGCGCCGAGGCCCGCCGTCCGGGGCCAGCTCAGCCGCTCGTCGGGGCGTACCACGGCCCCCGGTGCGGGTGTCCGTCCGTCGCCGTGCAAGGTCCAGCGCACGCCGAGGCCCATGGTCGCTCCTTGTTGATCGCGCGAGAAGTCCGCTGAGGTGGCCGAAACCTGGCTGAAACACAGAGGGATTGCGTCGCAGCGATCCGGCCCACCGGCGTGGGTGCCGGAGAAAATATCAGCCACATGGTAATGCCGCCCGGGGGTCGGTTCGTGCCAGGACAGGCCGGAAGCACGGTGCCACCCGGGACGGGGGTGGCCGCACGCGTGTGCTGAGCGGTTGCTTAGGGTGGTGGGCGGAGAGTTCGGCGAAGACCACTGTCCGACATCGGCCACCCTCGCGAGTGAGTCACTTTTCGGTCATCCGGGCAGCCTTGCCAGCCCTGCGGCCGACTCGCCGCGGCTCTCCCGCCTCCCCGCCCCGCCTCCCGCCCTCATCAGGAGACCGCCTGTGACCGCCGCCCCGCTCGCCGACGCGCCCACCGCCCCCGAGGCATCCGGTGTCCTCGTCCCCGTCGAGGTCCACTTCGACGACCTGGACGCCCTCGGTCTGCTCCACAACGCCCGCTACCCGCTCCTCGTCGAACGGGCCTGGAGTGCCCACTGGGCCGAGCGCGGCCACACGTACGCCGGGGACTGGCACGCCGCGGGCGACGCCTGCAACGCGGTGAAGGAGTTCCACATCACCTACGAGGCGCCCGTCACCCGCCCCGGGCCCTACGCCGTCCACCTCTGGCTGGAGCGGCTCGGCCGCACCGGCCTCACCTACGGCTTCCGCCTCTGCTCCGCCGACGGCACCGCCACCCACGCGCGAGGCCACCGCGTCCTGGTCCGGCTGGACCCGGCCACGATGCGCCCCGCGCTGTGGAGCGAGGAGTTCAAGGGCGCGGCGCGTCCGCTGCTGCGGTCGTAGCGTCCCCCTCGGGCACCGGGCCCCGCGCGCGGGTCCGCAGCACCCCCGCGCCCACCACCAGGCCGAAGGCGAGCGCCGTCACCAGCCCGAACGACATGACCAGCGAGGAGACGTCGGCCACCGCGCCGATCGCCGAGGGGGCGATCAGCCCCGAGGTGTACGTGATGGTGGCGACGCCCGCGATGGCCTGCGCCGGGCGCGGACCGCTGCGGGCCGCGGCCGCGAAGGCCAGCGGCACCACCACGGCCACGCCCAGGCCGATCAGCCCGAAACCGGCCAGCGCCGCCGCCGTGCCGGTGGAGGCCACCACGAGGAGCCCGCCCGCGGTGGCCAGGCAGCCGCCCACGCGTACCGTCCCGACCGCCCCGAACCGGTCCACGATGCGGTCGCCACTGAGCCGCGCCACCGCCATGGTCAGCGCGAACGCCGTGGTGGAGGCAGCCGCGATCCCCGGCGATCCGCCGAGCACGTCGCGCAGGTAGACGCCGGACCAGTCCATCGCCGCGCCCTCCGCGAAGACCGCGCAGAAGCCCACCGCGCCGATCAGCAGCGCGGACCTCGGCGGCAGGGCGAACCGGGGCGGCGGCGTCTCGTCGGGCGCGCTGCGCACGTCCGGCGCGCCCTGGCAGACCGCGACCGCGACCACCGTCAGCACCAGGGCGGCGGCGGTGTGGTGCAGCCGCGCGTCGACGTGCAGATGGGCGGCGACGGTCCCGGCCGCCGAGCCGAGCAGCGCGCCCACGCTCCACATACCGTGCAGGCCCGACATCACCGACCGGCCCATCCGGTTCTCGACCTCCACCCCGAGCGCGTTCATCGTCATGTCCGACATGCCGGCGCTCGCCCCGTAGACGAAGAGCGCCATGCAGAGCGTCAGCAGGTCGGGGGCGAGGGCGGGCAGGATCAGGGAGAGCGTCCACAGGGCGACCAGGCCGCGCAGGGCGGCCCGGGAGCCGAAGCGGTGGCTCACCGACCCGGCCAGCGGCATCGCCAGCGCGGCGCCGACCGCGGGGAAGGCGAGGGCCAGGCCGAGCTGGCCCGCGCTGATCCCGGCGTGCTCCTGGATCCACGGCACCCGGGTCGCGAAGCTCCCCGTCACCGCGCCGTGCGCGCAGAAGACGGCGGCGACGGCGTACCGCGCCCGCCGCACCCCGCCGCCCTTCACCGGACCGTCCGCGTCCGCTGTCATCGGTGTTCCTCCCCTGGATACCGGTGGCCGTCGCCCCGTCCGTCAACCCCCTGCAGCAGTACGGGAGACGGGCAGCGCCGACCGCGGCACGGGCCCGCCCGGACGGCCGGGTTGCCATGCCGGGCGGTAAACTATCAGGGACCCTTCCTGATAGATATCTGCTTTCTGGAAGGATCGCGGTATGCCCGCCTCACCGCGCACCGCCCGGGTCATCAACGACCGGCTCGCCCTCGACCACCTCCTGCGCGAGGGCCCGCTCACCGCGACCCGACTCAAGGAGCTGACCGGCCTCTCCCGGCCCACCGTCGCGGACCTGGTCGACCGCCTCACCGACGCCGGACTGATCCGGGTCGTGGGGGAGAGCGGTGCCGACCGGCGCGGACCCAACGCCCGCCTCTACGGCCTGGTCGCCGAGCGGGCCCACCTCGCCGCCCTCGACGTACGGACCAGCGGCCTCGCCCTCGTCGTCACCGACCTGCTCGGCACCCCGCTCGCCGAGGCACGGCTGCCCATCGACGGCGACCTCGGCACCGTGCCCGCCGTGGAACGCGCCGTCAGCCTTCTCGACGCCACCCTGGACGAGGCGGGCGTCGACCACCTGCACAGCCTCTGCGTCGGCGCGCCCGGCCTGGTCGACCCCGCCACCGGCGAACTGCGCGACTCCAGCGGGCTGCCGGGCTGGCACCGCCGCCTGGTCCGGGCCCTCCAGGGCCACCGCACCGCCCGCGTTCTGGTCGAGAACGAGACCAACCTCGCCGCCGTCGCCGAACGCCGCCACGGCGCGGCCCAGGACCACGACACCTTCGTGCTGCTCTGGCTCGGCCATGCCGTCGGCGCGGCCGTGGTCCTCGACGGCGTCCTGCGACGCGGCGCCGGGGGAGGCGCCGGGGAGCTCGGCTTCCTCCCCGTCCCGCAGACCTCCTCACTCCCCTCCGCCACCGACTGCGGCGGCGGCTTCCACTCCCTGGCCGGCTCCGCCGCCGTCCACGACCTGGCCCGCCGTCACGGCCTGCCCGTCGGCCGTCCGGCCGACGAGGCCGACGGCCGCGAGGAACCCGCCTCCGCCACCGCCGTGCGAGCCGCCTTCGACGCGGGCGCCGCCGGAGAGGCCTTCCTGGACGCCCTGGCCGACCGCATCGCCCTGGGCGCCGCCGCCGTCGCCGCCGTCCTCGACCCCGGTTGCGTCGTCCTCGCGGGCGAAACCGGCGAAGCGGGCGGCGAACCCCTCGCCTCCCGTGTAGGCAAACGCCTGGCCGCCCTCTCCCCCCTACGCACCGACGTCCGCGCCAGCCACCTCGGCGGCGGAGCAGTCCTCGCCGGAGCCCTGCTCACCGCCCAGGAAGGCGCAAGAGACGCCCTCTTCTCGACAGGCCAGGCATAGAGGCCACGCCAGTCCCTGTCGCCACGGACCACCCACCGGCCACACCCATGGAACGAAACCATGCTGGGTGACGGCCTGGCCCGCGCCGCCCGGCGGACGAACCGCGAACCCCCAAGCGCGGCCGGCGCTTGAGGCCGTCTTGGACCGGCACGCTCAAGACGAACCGCACCCACCCCAGAGCCCGGCCGGCGTCCACTGCCGGTCAGCGACCGCCACGGCAAGGCGATCCGTACCCACCCCGAGCCCGGCCGGCGCTTGAGGCCAGTCAGTGACCGGCACGGTCAAGACGGACAGGACGCCCACGACGGCCCGGCCGGCGCTTGAGGCCAATCAGCGACCGCACCCCCGGGCGGCACCGAGCCAGGCCCACCCCGAGGCGCCGGCCTCAAGCCCCCTGCTCGGCCAGGAACTCCTCAAAGGTCACCGTCCCCACAGCCCCACCGGGAGCCAGATGCCCCCCACCCCGAAACGCCCGATAGGTCCGCCCGACCAGGGGCACCCCCACCATCCGCCGCCCCTTGCCGGAGGCAGCCGCCCAGGCCTCGGCCAGCGACGGCAGATCCCGCACCTCAGGCCCGCCCATGTCCGGCACCCGCCCCGCCGGAGCCCCGAGCGCCAGCTCGGCGAGCCGGCCCGCCACCTCCTCCACCGCGACCGGCTGGTCCTGGAGCCCCTTCGGCAGAGGCATCACCGGCAGCCGCCCCAGCGCCCGCAGCACCGACCGCACCAGGTGGTGGAACTGGGTGGCCCGCAGCACCGTCCACCCCAGCCCCGAGTCCTCGACCAACCGCTCGACCTGGTGCTTCACGCGGTAGTACGGGTACGGGACCTGGTCCACCCCGACGATCGAGATGTACACCAGGTGCTCCACCCCCGCCCGGCGCGCGGCCGCCAGCAGGTTCCCGGCCGCCTCCAGGTCGCCGCCCATGGGGGAGGAGGCGCAGTGCACCACGGTCCCCACCCCGGCCAGCGCCGCGTCCAGCCCCTCGCCCTTGCGCAGGTCGACCGGATGGTGCGGATCGCGCCGGCTCAGCACCCGTACGTCCTGACCTTGGTCGCGCAGCCGCGCCACCAAGGGGCGCCCCAGGGTTCCCGTCCCGCCCGTGACCAGAATCGTCGTCATGGTTGCCAGCCTGGCACCACCGGGGACGGCTCGCGCGCCGGTCGCCGCTCCTGTGAGTCGGACCACAGGCGGACGACGCCCCTTGACCGGCGTGGCACACTGATGGGAGTAGTCAAGCAGCGCACTCCGGGGTCGGTGTAATTCCGAACCGGCGGTAACAGTCCGCGACCCGTCCGCATCCAGTGGGCGGTTGACCAGGTGGAATTCCTGGGCCGACGGTGAAAGTCCGGATGGGAGGCAGTGCGCGGCGGGCGAGGACGTGCCGCCGTCGGCCGTTTCCGCGGGAGAACTCCCACGGGACGGTTCCTTCCGGCGTCGTGCGTGCCGTCGTCCGTGTCGCTGTCGTCATCGACAGGCCCCGGAGTCCGTGCCCGAAGAGGCAGGAGGACCCGGGTGGCCACCCCCCAGGCGAACGAGCGGGAACGCGCCGCCATGCGCCGTGCCCTCGTACTCGCCGCACGCGGTCTCGGCACCACCAGCCCCAACCCCGTCGTCGGCTGCGTCGTCCTCGACGCCCGCGGCGAGCAGGTGGGCGAAGGCTGGCACCGCCAGGCCGGCGGCCCGCACGCCGAGATCCACGCCCTGCGCGAGGCCGGCGACCGCGCCCGCGGCGGCACCGCCGTCGTCACCCTCGAACCCTGCAACCACACCGGCCGCACCGGCCCCTGCGCGCAGGCCCTCCTCGACGCCGGGGTTCGCCGCGTCCTCCACGCCGTCGCCGACCCGGACCCGCAGGCCGAGGGCGGCGCCGCCACCCTGCGCGCCGCGGGCGTCGAGACCGTCGCGGGGCTCCTCGCCGAGGAGGCCGAGCAGGTCAACGCCGCCTGGCTCACCTCGGTGCGGCGCGGCCGCCCGCACGTCACCTGGAAGTACGCGGCCACCCTCGACGGCCGCACCGCCGCCGCCGACGGCACCAGCCGCTGGATCACCTCCGCCGAGGCCCGCGCCGACGTCCACCGGCTGCGCGCCGAGGCCGACGCGGTCCTGGTCGGCTCCGGCACCGCCCGCGCCGACGACCCGCATCTCGCCGCCCGGCTCTCCGCCCCGGCACCGGACGCCCCCGCCCCCGTACAGCCCCTGCGGATCGTCCTGGACAGCGACGCCACCGCCGTACGCCCCGGCGCCCGCGTCCTGGACGGCGCCGCCCCCACCCTGATCGCGGTGGCCGACGACGCCGGCACCCGGCATCTCGAAGGCCATCCCCACGCCGAACTCCTGCGCCTGCCGCGCGCCGACGGCGGGCTCGACCTCACCGCGCTCCTCGCCGCCCTGCACGCCCGCTCCGTCCGCTCCGTCCTGCTGGAGGGCGGGGCGCGCCTCGCCGGGGCCTTCGTCGCCGCCGGGGCCGTCGACCGGGTCGTCGGCTACCTGGCGCCCGCGCTCCTCGGCGCCGGGCCGCAGGCGCTGACCGGCGGCGGAATCACCACCATCGCCGACGCGTTGCGACTCGACATCACCGACGCCCGCCGCATCGGACCCGACCTGCGGATCACCGCCGTCCCCGCCACCCCCCTCACGAAGGAGCACTGAGTGTTCACCGGAATCGTCGAAGAACTCGGGGAAGTCACCGCCGTCGAACACCTCGGTGACGCCGCCCGCTTCCGGCTGCGCGGTCCGGTCGTCACCCAAGGCGCCCGGCACGGCGACTCCATCGCCGTCAACGGCGTCTGCCTGACCGTGGTCGACCACGACACCGACTCCTTCACCGCCGACGTCATGGCCGAGACCCTCACCCGCTCCAGCCTCGGCGCGCTGGCCCCCGGCTCCCGCGTCAACCTCGAACGCCCCACCGCCGTCGGCGGCCGCCTCGGCGGCCACCTCGTCCAGGGCCACGTCGACGGCGTCGGCACCCTCACCGCCCGCGACCCCTCCGAGCACTGGGAACTGGTCACCGTCTCCCTCCCCGCCCACCTCGCGCGGTACGTCGTGGAGAAGGGCTCCATCACGGTGGACGGCGTGAGCCTGACCGTGGTCGAGGCGGGCGAGGCGCACTTCACCATCAGCCTCATCCCGACCACCCTCGCCCTCACCACCCTCGGCCACAAGCAGCCCGGCGACCCGGTCAACCTGGAGGTCGACGTCATCGCCAAGTACGTCGAGCGGATGCTCGGCCACCGCGCCGCCCCCGCCCCCACCGCGTCCGGGGAGGAGGCCCGGTGAGCGCCTTCGACTGGCTCAACACCGAGGCGTTCACCGCCTTCGGCCAGCACGTCATCTGGTCCGACATGGTCGGTAACACCGTCGGCCTGGCCGCCCTCGCCCTCGGCTGGCGCCGCTCCATATGGACCTGGCCCGCCCAGTTCCTCTCCGGCCTGATCCTCGTCGGCGCCTACGCCTCGGCCCAGCTCAGCGGCGGCGTCGGCAAGCAGCTCCTGGTCATCGGCGTCGCCCTGTGGGGCTGGCGGCAGTGGACCCGGGGCAGGCAGCAGGCCCAGGACGGCTCCATCGCGGTCCGCTTCGCCACCTGGCGCGAGCGCGGCCTGCTGCTCGCCGGGACGGCCGCCGGGACCCTCGCGGTCGGCCTGCTCTTCACTGCCGTCCCGACCCTCTCCTGGAACCCGTGGCCGGACGCGTACATCTTCGTCGGCACCCTCGCCGCGATGGTCGCCCAGGCCCGCGGACTGGTCGAGTTCTGGTTCGCCTGGCTCCTCGTCGACATCGTCGGCGTCCCCCTCGCCTTCAGCAGCGGCCTGGCCTTCTCCGGCCTGGTCTACGTGATCTACCTCGCCCTCGTCCTGTGGGGCATGCGCGACTGGTGGCAGCGCTCCCGCGCCACCGCCGCCGCGCTGGAAGGAGCACCGGCATGAGTGCTGGCCACGACAGCCACAACCCCGCCGGCCTCGCCGGGACCGGCGAAAAGCGGCTCCTCCTCGACCCGGTCGAGCAGGCCGTCGCCGACATCGCCGCCGGACGGCCCGTCGTCGTGGTGGACGACGAGGATCGCGAGAACGAGGGCGACCTGGTCATCGCCGCCGAGAAGGCCACCCCCGAGGTCGTCGCCTTCATGATGAGCGAGTGCCGCGGGCTGATCTGCGCGCCCCTGGAGGGCCCGGACCTGGACCGCCTCGACCTGCCCCAGATGGTCGCGGCCAACACCGAGTCCATGCAGACCGCCTTCACCGTCTCGGTCGACGGCGGCGCCGCCCACGGCGTCACCACCGGCATCTCCGCCGCCGACCGCGCCACCACCTTGCGGCTGCTCGCCCACACCGCGACCGCCCCCGGCGACCTGGTCCGCCCCGGCCACGTCTTCCCGCTGCGTGCCAAGCCCGGCGGCGTCCTGGTCCGGCCCGGCCACACCGAGGCCGCCGTCGACCTGGCCCGGCTCGCCGGACTGCGTCCCGCCGGGGCCATCGTGGAGATCGCGGGCGAGGACGGCACCATGCTGCGCCTGCCCGAGCTGATCCCCTTCGCCCGCAAGCACGGCCTGTCGATCATCTCCATCGAGGACCTGATCGCCTACCGGCGCAGCAGCGAGCCGACCGTCCGCCGCGAGGCCACCGTCCGCCTGCCCACCGCCTCGGGGGACTTCACCGCCTACGGTTTCCGCTCGACGGTGGACGGCGTCGAACACGTCGCCCTCGTCCACGGCGACCTCGGCGACGGCGAGGACATCCTGGTCCGGCTCCACTCCGAGTGCCTGACCGGCGACATCTTCCACTCGCTGCGCTGCGACTGCGGCCCCCAGCTCCAGAAGTCCATGGACCGCGTGGTCGAGGACGGCCGGGGTGTCGTCGTCTACCTCCGCGGCCACGAGGGACGCGGCATCGGCCTGCTCTCCAAGCTCCGCGCCTACGAACTGCAGGAACTCGGCCGCGACACCCTGGACGCCAACACCGAGCTGGGCCTGCCCGCCGACGCCCGCGACTACGCGGCCGGCGCGCAGATCCTCACCGACCTCGGCGTGCGCAGCCTGCGCCTGCTCACCAACAACCCGGACAAGTCGGCCGCGCTGATCCGGCACGGCCTGCGGGTCACCGGCCGCGAACCGCTGCCGGTGCAGGCGGGCGAGCACAACCTGCGCTACCTGCGCACCAAGCGCGACCGGATGGGCCACGACCTGCCGTGGCTCGAAGGCCGCCCGCCGGCCCCCACCGGCTCCTGCGGCAACCAGTGACCGGGCGGGCCCTCCCGGAGCGGCCCGCACGGCACCCCGTGCACCCAGCGCACGTACCCCCAGACACCCACCACGATCCATCCACTGCGACCGCGAGGAGAAGCGAGTGAGCGGCAAGGGCGCCCCTGAACTGAGTGTGAAGAACTGCCAGGACCTGCGGGTCGCGGTGATCGCCGCCCAGTGGCACGAGCAGGTCATGGACGGCCTGGTCGACGGCGCCCTGCGCGCCCTGGGCGAGCTGGGCATCAGCGAGCCCACCCTGCTGAGGGTCCCCGGCAGCTTCGAACTCCCCGTCGTCGCCAAGGTGCTGGCCTCCCGCGGGTACGACGCGATCGTCGCCCTCGGTGTCGTCATCCGCGGCGGCACGCCCCACTTCGAGTACGTGTGCCAGGGGGTCACGCAGGGCCTCACCCAGGTCTCCGTCGACACCGGCGTCCCCGTCGGCTTCGGCGTGCTCACCTGCGACACCGAGGAGCAGGCGCTGGACCGGGCGGGCATCGCGGGCTCCCACGAGGACAAGGGGCACGAGGCCGTCACCGCCGCCGTGGCCACCGCCGCCGCGCTGCGGACCGTCGCCGAACCCTGGCGCTGACCGCTCCCGGGGACCGCGTAGGGTGGGGCACACCATGTCCAAGAAGACGTTCGAGGAGCTCTTCACCGAGCTCCAGCAGAAGGCCGCGCACGGCGACCCCAGCACCTCCCGCACCGCCGAACTGGTGGACAAGGGCGTGCATGCCATCGGCAAGAAGGTCGTCGAAGAGGCCGCCGAGGTGTGGATGGCCGCCGAGTACGAGGGCAAGGAAGCCGCCGCCGAGGAGATCTCCCAGCTCCTGTACCACGTACAGGTGATGATGGTCGCCCGCGGCATCTCCCTCGACGACGTGTATGCCCACCTCTGAGCGCCCCACCCCGCGCCCCCCGGCACCACCCCCACTCCCGTACCGCACTTTCCTGCACGAAGGGTCCGACCTCATGCTGCGCATCGCCGTCCCCAACAAGGGTTCCCTCTCCGGACCTGCGTCGGCGATCCTCCATGAGGCCGGCTACCAGCAGCGCAAGGAGTCCAAGGAACTCGTCCTGGTCGACCCGGTCAACGAGGTCGAGTTCTTCTACCTGCGCCCCCGCGACATCGCCATCTACGTGAGCGCCGGCCGCCTCGACATCGGCATCACCGGCCGCGACCTGCTGGTGGACTCCGGCGCCGACGCGGAGGAGATCCTCCCGCTCGGCTTCGCCCGCTCCACCTTCCGCTTCGCCGCCCGGCCCGGCACCGCCGAGTCCGCCGACGACCTCAAGGGGCGCACCGTCGCCACCTCCTACGAGGGCATCGTCGCGCGCCACCTGGCGGAGCGCGGGGTCGACGCCTCCGTCGTCCACCTCGACGGCGCCGTGGAGACCGCCATCGAGCTCGGCGTGGCCCAGGTCATCGCCGACGTGGTGGAGACCGGCACCTCCCTGCGCAACGCCGGTCTCGAGGTCTTCGGCGAGCCGATCATGCACTCCGAGGCGGTCGTCATCCGCCGCACCGGCGCCGGCGCCGAGGACGCCGCCGAGTCCAAGGTGCAGCAGTTCCTCCGCCGCCTCCAGGGCGTCCTGGTCGCCCGGGCCTACGTGATGATGGACTACGACTGCCGCGCCGAGCACCTGGAGCAGGCAGTCGCCCTCACCCCCGGCCTGGAGTCGCCCACCGTCTCCCCGCTGCACAACGAGGGCTGGGTCGCGGTCCGCGCCATGGTCCCCGCCAAGGACGCGCAGCGGATCATGGACGACCTGTACGAGCTGGGCGCACGCGCCATCCTCACCACCGCCATCCACGCCTGCCGGCTCTGAGAAGCGCCCCGGCACCACGGATCCCCGGAGCCAGCCCATGAGCACCGAGAACGGCATCCCAGAACTCCCCGCCCTGCCGGTCGCCTTCCGGCCGGCCCGGACCCGGGCGGTGCTGGTCGCCGCCGCCGTCGCGCTGTTCGTCGTGGTCAGCGCCGTCGCGCTGCTCCTGGACAGCCTCAGCCCCGCCGAGAAGACCAGCTTCGTCTTCACCGCCGTCCTGCTCGCGGGCATCCTCGTCCTGCTGGCCAGGCCCCGCGTGCGGGCCGACGAGGAGGGGCTGACCGTCGTCAACATCACCCGGGTCCGGCGGCTGGCCTGGGCGGAGATCGTCCGGGTCAACCTCCGCACCGGTGACGCCTGGGTCTTCCTCGACCTGAGCGACGGCACCAGCCTGCCCGTCCTCGGCATCCAGCCGGGCAACGGCCGCGCCGCCGCCGTCCGCGACGCCCGCGTCCTGCGGGCCCTGGTGGACCGGCACGCCGGCGAGCCGCCCCCCGGCGGCTGAGCCCGCCCCCAGCCCCGCAGCCCGCCGTCGCCTCAGAGCGGCGGCGGGTTCTGCGGTCCCCGCCCCGACAGCACCTCGCCGTACGCCTGCATCAGGTCGGGCAGCCGCAGGGTGGCCAGGTCCTCACGGCCGGGCGCGTGCGGGAAGGCGGTCAGCCGCAGATCCCGGTAGGCGCAGCTCTTCTCGTACAGGGTGCGCAGGAAGCGGCCGTTGCCCAGCTCGTCGATCCAGCCCTGCTCGACCACGTGCCCGCTGATGGAGCGCAGCTCCTCCAGCGCCTCCTCGTCCCAGCCGTCGCCGTTCTCCGCCGCCAGCACCCCGCCGATCGCGGTCAGTTCGGCGGGCCGGTACGAGGGGAAGTCGACCCGGGTGGTGAAGCGCGACCCCAGCCCCGGGTTGGCGGTCAGTAGTTGGTCCATGCCCTCCGGGTATCCGGCCAGGATCACCACGAGGCGGTCCCGGTTGTCCTCGGCCCGCTTCAGCAGCACCTGGAGCGCCTCGTCCCCGTAGGCGTCGCCGCGGCCGTAGGCGCCGTTGGAGAGGCTGTACGCCTCGTCCACGAAGAGGACCCCGCCGAGCGCCGAGTCGATCAGCTCGTTGGCCTTCACGGCGGTCTGGCCCAGGTACTCGCCGACCAGGTCGGAACGCTGGGCCTCCACCAGGTGGTCGCCGCCGAGCAGCCCCAGCGCGTAGAAGACCCGGCCCAGGATGCGGGCCACCGTGGTCTTGCCGGTGCCGGAGGGCCCGGAGAAGACGAAATGGCGCTTGGGCGGCCGTACGGGCAGCCCCTGGCCGGCCCGCAGCCGCGCCATGTTGAGCTGCGCCGACAAGGCCTTGACCTGGCGTTTCACCGGCTCCAGCCCCACCATCCGCTCCAGCTCGGCGAGCGCCTGCTCCAGCGCCACCGGGTCGGCCGAGCCGGTCGGCAGCCATGTACCGCCCGCCCGCCGGGAGGAGGCCGCCTTCTCGCGCGCGGCGTCCGGCGGGACGGGCACGGCCACCTGGTCCGGGGCCGTCTCCGTCCGCAGCTCGCGGCCGCCCGGGTCGGTGCCGAACCCCGGCTCCGCCTGCTCGGGCGCCTCCGCGCCCTGCGCCACGGCCACCGTGGAGAGGTCGACCGCGTCGGCCAGGTCGGCGAACCCGTCCCCCTCGGTGATGGCCGCCAGCCGGGCCGCGGTGTCCATGAAGGCAGGGTCCACCCGGTGCACCGCCCGGTAGAGCGGCAGCGCCGCCGCCGACCGGCCGGTGCCCTCGTGGGCGCGGGCCAGCCAGTACCGCAGCTCCTTGCGCTGCGGCTGCTCGCTGCGACAGCGCATCAGCGCCGCCGAGAGCAGCGGTTCGGCGTGCCCGAACATCTCCAGCCGCACCCGGGCCATGCCGCCGAAGAGGCCCGACTCGATGCCCAGCAGCGGATCGTCGCGCAGCGGGTCGGTGTGCCGGACCAGCTGCTCCCAGTCCTTGACCAGGTAGGCGCGGCAGGCGTGCAGGAAGCGCACCTGGGGGTCGGTCTCGACCGGCGGCAGCCCCGCCAGCGCCCGGTCCAGCTCCGGCACGTGGCGCCCGTCCAGCCAGTGCGAGGCGTGCGCGAGCAGCAGGTCCCGGCTGCTCTCCAGCACGGGCTGGACCCACCAGCCGAGCCAGTACCAGGAGTTGAGGGTGCGCCGGTGCCGCGCGCGCTGTTCGCCGAAGCGGTCGCGGTGCTCGTACATGTGCAGCAGCGCGGTGGTGGTGTCGACGCGCAGGGCATGCAGCCCCAGCCACCCGTCGGCCATCCGGGGGTCCAGCCGGACCGCTTCCCGGAACTCCTCCTCGGCCTGCGGATACGCGCCCATCGTGTAGGCGTCGACCCCCCGCAGCCAGGCGAGGTCGGCCGGGGCCCGAGAGCCCTGCGTGCCGAAGTCCATCACGTCCCCCACAAACTGCCCCCTGGTGTCCCGCCGGGCCTCCGGCGGACGACCGCTCCTCCAGTCAACCGCCTTGCCTTGCACGGTCGTTGCCCGCTGGACGGCGAGCCGTCCGAGGTCGCACCGAGGGGCATCGTACCTGTGGGAGGGGGGTGGCCGAAGGGGACAGGGCCGCCCCGCGGACGTGTGCCGGGAGGGAATGCGCGGGGCGCCTGGTGACCGTGGGTGAGCGGTCGGGTGCGCAAAGCGGCACGAACCGGCGGGGCGGGCAGAACGAAGCCCCCGGTCACGGGGGAACAACCGGGGGCTTCGTGTCAGGGGAGCGGTCCCGCTCGGACCGCTCCCGCAGAACGTATGACCTGTACGGGGCCCCGGTCAAGCGGCTGCGGGGCCGGGCTGACGGGCCCTCAGTCAAGATCGGCACAGCGCCGACGGCCCGTCACCTACCGTCACCCAAAGCGGCGTTGGCGCCGTCGCGACCAGGTCCGGAAAGAAGTGCCGGCTCAGTCGTGCCGTGCCGCACCAGCGTGTCGGCGAAGGGCCGTGAGGGGTCCGAGGTGAAGTGGAGCCGCTCGGCCCGGACCCATCCGCGCCAGAAGGCGGCGAGCTCCGGCCCGTCCCGCTCCTCGCCGCGCAGGCGGGCGGTCCGGGCGGGGACGTCCATCCACAGCAGCCGGGCCAGCACCGGCCGCACCGCGCGCCGTCCCGCGCCCACCCCCTCGACCAGTACGACCGGGGCCGCGGGCAGCGGCCGGGGTGCGCCGAAGGCGCGGCGGGGCCAGTCGTAGGGCCGGTAGTGGGCGTCCTCGCCCTTGGCGAGCGGTGCGAGGACCTGCTCGCGCAGCCGGACCGTCCAGGCGAACGGCTCCTCGTGGGTGGCGAGGTCGTCCAGGTGCAGGACGGGCGCCCCGTCGAGCGCCTCGGCCAGCCGCCCGGCGAAGGTGGTCTTGCCCGACCCGGCGTACCCGTCCACGGCGACGAGCCGGACCGGGCCGAGCGAGGGCGGGGCGGCCCGTACTTCCGCGGCGAGACGGGGGAGTGGGCCGGTCGGGCCGGGCTGATCGGCGGGATCCTGTCGCACCGCGCCAGGGTACGGGGGCGGGGTTCCGGGCGGCGGCCCGGGTGGGGAGGCGCGGCCGGACCCGGCGCGGCGGCGACCGGGGCTTCGTCCTGGTCCGGTCGCGGGTGGTCGGGGCGTCCGGCTGCCGCGCGGCAGCCCGGTGGGCGGCACCGGTCCCGGACCGGCGTCCCGTGCGGTGTGGTGGACGGTCCGGCCCGGTGCGGTGGCCCCGGGGCCCCCGCCCCTGCGCGGGCCCCATGGACGGAGCCCGCCCCGCCCCGCCGCCCGGGTGGGCCGCGGTCGCGGGCCCGCGCGGCGTGGCCGTGGCGCCAGTGGTTCAGGCCAATATTGGTCCACCCCTGGCAGCCGGGAACACTGGCAGAAGGGTTGGGGCACCGGCCATAGTGGGCACTTGTCGTGCACCTGCCGTGCCTCTCGTGCTGATCCGACGTCGACTGGGGGACCTTCCCATGACCCGATCCGAACTCCCCCGCAGGGCCCTGCTGACGGCCGCCGCCGCCGTGGCCGCCACCGCGGCCGCCGGTCCCGCCGCCGCCTCCGGCCCGCTGCCGCGCCCCTCGGCCGCCGGACGGCGGGAGCCCGCCACCGTCGACAACCAGTTCTGGAGCACCGCCGCTCAGTGGCGCCAGGGCCGCGCCTCCGGAATCCGCGTCGTCGACGGGTCCCGACCCGGCATCCGCATCGCCGCCCCGGCGGGCGTCGCCGAGTACGCCGACCCGCACACCGGGACCACGGCCCCCTGGGAGTACGCCACCTGGACCTCCCCGCTGCACCGCAGCATGGTCCCCGCCACCGAGCTGATCGCCTCCTGGAACGCCCGCACCCCCGCCGGGACCTGGCTCCAGGTCGAGGCGGAAGGCGTCTACGCGGACGGCGCCCGCACCCCCTGGTACGTCCTCGGCCGCTGGGCCTCGGGCGACCAGGACATCCGGCGGACCTCGGTGGACGACCAGGGCGACGACCGCAGCAGCGTCTGGACCGACACCGTCTCGGTCGACGACGCCGCCTCCGGCACCCGGATCGTCGCGTACCGCCTGCGCCTGACGCTCTACCGCACCCCGGGCAGCGGCGCCACGCCCACCGTCTGGCGGGCCGGAGCCATGGCCTCCGACGTCCCCGACCGCTTCACCGTCCCCGCGACCAGCCCCGGCCGCGGCCACGAACTGGACGTGCCGCGCTACTCGCAGAACACCCACGTCGGCCAGTACCCGGAGTACGACAACGGCGGCGAGGCCTGGTGCAGCCCCACCTCCTCGCAGATGATCATCGAGTACTGGGGCCGCCGCCCCACCGCCGAGGAGCTCGCCTGGGTCAACCCCGACTACGACGACCCCCAGGTCTGCCACGCGGCCCGCTTCACCTACGACTACCAGTACGAGGGCTGCGGCAACTGGCCCTTCAACGCCGCCTACGCCGCCACCTACGACGACCTGCGCGCCGTCGTCACCCGGCTCGGCTCCCTGGCCGACCTGCACCGGCTGGTCGCCGCCGGGATCCCGGTCATCACCTCGCAGTCCTTCCTCGCCGAGGAGCTGACGGGCGCGGGGTACGGCACCTCCGGCCACCTGATGGCCGTCGTCGGCTTCACCGACTCCGGCGACATCGTCGCCAACGACCCCGCCTCCCCGAGCAACGAGGCGGTCCGCCGGGTCTACGACCGCACGGAGTGGTCGAACATCTGGCTGAGGACCAAGCGGTACGCGGCCGACGGCCGGGTCCTCTCCGGCACCGGCGGCGTCTGCTACCTCTACTTCCCGGCCGAGCCGAGCGCCGCCCAGCGCGCCGCGCTCGCCTCCGTCGGCATCCGCTGACGCCGGTCCGCACACCGAAGGGGGCGCGGGCCGCCGGGCCGCGCCCCCAGGGCGTCGCTGTCAGTCGATCGCGTTGATCAGTTCACCGCCGGCGGTGTCCCCGCTCAGTTCCCAGAAGAACGTCCCCGCCAGGCCAATGCGGGGTGATGGCCCCCACGGATGGTCCTGATCGCCGACCCGTGACGCCAGGCCCCCGATCGGGCATACTCAACGCGCCACAGCCGCTGGTCAGGCCCGGTGCGCGCCCCTTGGGGGAGCGGCACAGGGGCCGACGGTCCGCGACCCGGACCGCTGGCCGGCTGGGGCAGCGAGACCGGCGATGGCGCCACACCCCGCGCGCGGACGCCGGCACGCCCTGACACGGAGGAGAGCGCCCGCCATGAACGACCGCGCCCCGCAGGCGGTGGACCGTCAACTGCCCACCGACGAGGCCCGGGACCTGATCTCGCTCGTCCGCGAGATGGTCCGCCGCGACATCGCACCGGCCGTGGCCGACGAGGAGGAGGCAGGCCGCTTCCCCCGCGAGACCTTCACCCGCCTCTCCGAGGCCGGACTGCTCGGACTGCCCTACTCCGTCGAGTACGGCGGGGGGGACCAGCCCTACGAGGTCTACCTCCAGGTGCTGGAGGAGCTGGCCGCCGCCCGGCTCACCGTCGGCCTCGGGGTCAGCGTGCACACCCTCGCCTGCCACGCCCTCGCCGCCTTCGGCACCGACCAGCAGCGCGCCGCCCACCTGCCCGCGATGACCGGAGGTGGCCTCCTCGGCGCCTACGGCCTCTCCGAGCCGGCCGCCGGCTCCGACGCCGCCTCACTGAGGACCCGGGCCCGCCGGGACGGCGACGCGTGGGTGATCGACGGAACCAAGGCGTGGATCACCCACGGCGGGATCGCCGACTTCTACACGGTGATGGCCCGAACCGGCGAGAATGGCCCGCGCGGCATCACCGCCTTCCTCGTCCCGGGCGACGCCGCCGGGCTGAGCGCGGCCGCCCCCGAGCGCAAGATGGGCATGAAGGGCTCACCCACCGCCCAGATACACCTGGACGGGGTCCGCATCGGCGACGACCGCCGCCTCGGCGAGGAGGGGCAGGGCTTCGCCGTCGCGCTGGCCGCGCTCGACTCCGGCCGCCTCGGCATCGCCGCCTGCGCCACCGGCGTGGCCCAGGCCGCGCTGGACGCCGCGCTGGAGTACGCCTCCGGCAGGCGGCAGTTCGGCCGCCCGATCGCCGACTTCCAGGGGCTGCGGTTCCTCCTCGCCGACATGGCCACCCAGGTCGAGGCCGGACGGGCGCTCTACCTCTCGGCGGCGCGGCTGCGCGACGCCGGGCTGCCCTTCTCCCGGCAGGCCGCCATGGCCAAGCTGTTCTGCACGGACGCGGCCATGAAGGTCACCACCGACGCCGTCCAGGTGCTCGGCGGCTACGGCTACACGGCCGACTTCCCCGTCGAGCGGCTGATGCGGGAGGCGAAGGTGCTCCAGATCGTCGAGGGCACCAACCAGATTCAGCGCATGGTCATCGCCCGTCACCTGGCCGGGCCGGAGAGCCGCTGAACCGGAGGACCGGGGCCGCCGCCAGCCGGGACCACTCCGGGTCGCGGCGGCCCGGCAGGGTCCGTCCGTGGCGGGCCCACTGCTGGACCATCGCCCGGTAGATGGGCGGGTCGGCCGCAGGAGGAACCGATTCTTCCGGAGGGGGCGCGGGCACGGAGAGCGCATGCCGACGCCGTCCGCTCGCGGAGGGCGAAGAGGTCATGCCAGGCGAACGCCGCGCCCTGCCAAGGAGTCACGGGTGAGCGGCCGTTCGGGACGGCCCGCCCTCTCCCGCGGGGCCGGGGCGGCGGGCGGGAGCGCCGGGCGGCGCCGGACGCCGCCCGCGAGGACTCCGGCGGCTCAGGCGGCCTGGCCGCGCATCCCGGGCAGGCCCATCGGCCGCGAGCCGGGGCCGCCCACGTGGGAGAACGGCTGGGTCCGCCAGTCCAGCGTCAGCAGCACGGCGGCGTCCTGGGTGTGACGGGCCGTCTCCTCGCCCGCGGGCAGCGCCTCCTCGGCAGGGCGGCCTGTGCCGGAGCAGACGGTGAGCCCGAACGGGTCCCACGGCGTCGCGCACAGGGCGTGCTGGGGGAGCGTCTCCTCGTCGGCGAGGAGGGCGATGGGCTGCGCGCAGTCGGGGCACACGACGCGGAACATCCCGAAGGTCTCGTACGCGTCGAGCTCCTCCTCGGACTCCTCGACCGGGTCGGGCACCAGCTCGACGGCGGGCTGCTGCCTGCTGCGGGCAGCGCGATGGGAACGCTTGGCACTCTGCATGGGATTCTCCCCCTCGGGTGGGCCGACAAGGCGACTGAGGCCTCGGCCACAGCAAGCACTTCCCTGAGAGATCGACGGGTAATCACTTCGCCGCCGAGGACACGGCCAGGCGACTGTGGCGTTGGTCACATGCCCGGCGCGCTCTGGCGTGAACGGCGTACGGTTCGCGCCCCCGTCGGCGCGCGAGCCCCCGCGCGCACTCGGGTGACGCGCCGTAGGCCACCCGTCGAACCCCCTCGTCCGCCCACTGGTCCTCGGCTGCGCACCGCCGCGAGCGCCCTGTAGGTTCTTGCGCCATGGAGGACCTGGACCGTCAGATCGTGCAGTTGCTCGTCGCTGACGGGCGGATGAGCTACACCGACCTGGGCAAGGCCACCGGCCTGTCCACCTCCGCCGTGCACCAGCGGGTGCGCAGGCTGGAGCAGCGCGGGGTGATCCGCGGCTACGCCGCCGTGGTCGACCCCGAGGCGGTGGGGCTGCCGCTGACCGCCTTCATCTCGGTCAAACCCTTCGACCCCAGCGCCCCCGACGACATCGCCGAACGCCTCGCGGGCGTCCCGGAGATCGAGGCCTGCCACAGCGTCGCCGGCGACGAGAACTACATCCTCAAGGTCCGCGTCACCGCCCCCGTCGCCCTGGAGGACCTCCTCTCCCGGGTCCGCTCCCTGGCCGGCGTCTCCACCCGCACCACCGTCGTCCTCTCCACCCCGTACGAGGCGCGTCCGCCGCAGCTCTGACCGCGCCCCCCGGCGCGCGGGAAGGTGCCCCGCGCGCCGGGGCCGCGTCCCGAGGGGCGAGACTGTTCCCCATGAGTGACAGCACCGCCGCGCCCCGCACCGAACCCGCCGCCACCCGCACCGTGCTGCTGCGCGGCGGCGAGGTGCACAGCCCCGCCGACCCGTTCGCCACCGCGATGGTGGTCGAGCGCGGCCAGGTCGCCTGGGTCGGCTCGGAGGGGGCCGCCGACGCGTTCGCCGACGGCGTGGACGAGGTCGTGCACCTGGACGGCGCCCTGGTCACCCCGGCCTTCACCGACGCCCACGTCCACCTCACCAGCACCGGCCTGGCCCGCACCGGCCTCGACCTCTCCGGCACCCGCACCGTCGAGCAGGCCCTCGACCTGGTCCGCGCCCACGCCGAGGCCCGCCCGCACGACCGGGTGCTGCTCGGCCACGGCTGGGACGCCGCCCGCTGGCCCGGCCAGTTCCCGCCCGGTCGCGCCCAGCTGGACGAGGCGGCGGGCGGCCGCCCCCTCTACCTCTCCCGGATCGACGTCCACTCGGCGGTCGTCAGCACCGCCCTCCTCGACCTGGTCCCCGGCATCAGCGACCGCGCCGGGTACCGCCCCGACGCCCCGCTCACCGGCGACGCCCACCACGCCGTACGCGCCGCCGCGCTCGGCGCCGTCACCCCCGTCCAGCGGGCCGAGGCGCAGCGTGCCGCCCTGCGGGAGGCCGCCTCCCTGGGGGTCGGCTCCCTCCACGAGTGCGCCGGGCCCGAGATCAGCGACGAGGACGACCTCACCGGCCTGCTGCGGCTCGCCGCCGAGGAGCCGGGGCCGCGCGTCACCGGCTACTGGGGCGAGCTGGTCACCGGCGCCTCGGGCGTCGAGCGCATCCGCGACCTCGGCGCCCACGGAGCCGCGGGCGACCTCTTCGTCGACGGCGCCCTCGGCTCCCACACCGCCTGCCTGCACGCCCCCTACGCGGACGCCGACCACACCGGCACCGCCCACCTCGACGCCGCCGCCGTCACCGCGCACGTCGTCGCCTGCACCGAGGCAGGGTTCCAGGCCGGGTTCCACGCCATCGGGGACGCCGCGCTCGCCACCGTGGTCGAAGGGGTGCGGGCCGCCGCCGAGAAGACCGGCCTCGCCCGGGTGCGGGCCGCCCGCCACCGCGTCGAGCACGCCGAGATGCTCACCGAGGACACCCTCACCGCCCTCGCCGAGCTCGGCATGACCGCCTCCGTGCAGCCCGCCTTCGACGCCCTGTGGGGCGGCGAGGACGGCATGTACGCCCAGCGGCTCGGCGCCGGACGCGCCCGCACCCTCAATCCCTTCGCCGCGATGCTCCGGAGCGGCATCCCGCTCGCCTTCGGCTCCGACAGCCCCGTCACCCCGGTCGCCCCCTGGGAGGCCGTCCGCGCCGCCGCCTTCCACCACACCCCCGAGCACCGCGTCTCCGTCCGCGCCGCCTTCACCGCCCACACCCGGGGCGGCTGGCGGGCGATCGGCCGCGACGACGCGGGCGTCCTGGTCCCCGGCGCCCCCGCCGACTACGCGCTGTGGCGTACCGAGGAACTCCTGGTCCAGGCCCCGGACGACCGCGTCGCCCGCTGGTCGACCGACCCCCGCTCGGGCACCCCCGGCCTGCCCGACCTCACCCCCGGCGCCGACCTGCCGGTCTGTCTGCGGACCGTGGTCGGCGGCGAGACGGTGTACGTGCGCCCACACGAGTGATCTGGCGGCGCGGCGCGCTTCCCGCCGGGCCGCCGCCCCGCCCGGTCCCTCTCCGGGCGTCCCGCCCCTGACCTGGCCGTTCCCGAAGACGCCCCAGGTCGCACGGGTGTTGACAGAACCGCGAGGCGGGCGGGTAGGTTCGGCCGGGTCCACCACTGGACGCCCGACCGGGGGACCCCCGAACCGTCGCCGTACGCCACTGGGTCAGGGGCGGTACGCCACAGCAGGCGCACCGCCACTGGGAGCCAGGCCCAGCGCCCGCGCACCGGGACGAGGGAAGGTTCCGGCCGGCCGGCGGGTGCGACCCGGGTGGGGCCCGGAGGTTCAGTAGACAACGGTTCTCGGTCGACCCGCAGCCAGCGGATCCCGGGCCGGCCCGAAGGACGCCGGGCCCCCATTCCGTGCCGCTCCCGGCACCGGGGCGAGCCCCCCGCCGCACGCGCGGCACTCCCGGCGGCCGATCCGCCTCCGTCCCCGGGACCACGAGCATTATGGTGGTCCCCTGTGCACGGACAGGTAAGGGGCAAAGGTGAACGACGGCGGCGACAGGGCTTCTGAGGCCCCGCGCGAGGAGTACGGCCCGCTCGGAACCACGCTGGTGATCATTCCGACGTACAACGAGGCCGACAACATCGCGCCCATCGTCGCCCGGGTACGCGAAGCCGTCCCGGAGGCCCACGTACTCGTCGCGGACGACAACAGCCCCGACGGCACCGGGAAGATCGCGGACGAACTCGCCGCCGACGACGAGCAGGTGCACGTCCTGCACCGGGCCGGCAAGGAAGGGCTCGGCGCCGCCTACCTCGCCGGATTCCGCTGGGGACTGGAGCGTGACTTCGGCGTCCTGGTCGAGATGGACGCCGACGGCTCCCACCAGCCCGAGGAACTGCCCCGCCTGCTCACCGCCCTCAAGGGCGCCGACCTCGTCCTCGGCTCCCGCTGGGTGCCCGGCGGCCGGGTCGTCAACTGGCCGCGCAGCCGCCAGCTCCTCTCCCGCGGCGGCAGCACCTACTCGCGGTTCCTGCTGGACGTGCCGCTGCGCGACATCACCGGTGGCTACCGCGCCTTCCGCCGCGAGACGCTGGAGAAGCTGGGCCTGACCGAGGTCGCCTCCCAGGGGTACTGCTTCCAGGTCGACCTCGCCCGCCGCGCCGTCCAGGCCGGATGCTCCGTGGTGGAGGTCCCGATCACCTTCGTCGAGCGCGAACACGGCGACAGCAAGATGAGCCGCGACATCGTCGTGGAGGCCCTCTGGCGCGTCACCGCCTGGGGCGTCGGCGGGCGCGTCAACAAGGCCCTGGGGCGTACGCCCGACTGATCCGGGCGGGGCCGCGCCCCGGTCGTGCGCCGCGGCCGGTCCGCGCGGCCTTGATCATCCCGCCTCCCCGTCCCGGGCAGCGGGCAGGCACACTGGGACCATGACGACTGGCGCACCGCCTCCCTCCCGAAACGCTCCGCGCTCCCGCCTGAGAACCTTCCTGCCGCTCGCCCTGGTGGCGTGGCTGATCCTGGAGGTCTGGCTGCTGACCCTCGTCGCCTCGGCGACGAGCGGGTTCATCGTGTTCCTGCTGCTCCTGGCCGGCGTCGTGGCCGGCACCCTGCTGATCAAGCGGGCCGGCCGCCGCGCCCTGCGGAAGTTCCAGGAGACCGTCGCCCAGCAGCAGCAGGGCATCACCCCCGAGACCGAACGCAGCGGCGGTAACGCCTTCCTGCTCGTCGGCGGGCTGCTCTTCATCCTGCCCGGGCTCGTCTCCGACCTCTTCGGCCTGGTCCTGCTGCTCCCCCCGGTCCGCACCGCGCTGGCCCGCCGCGCCGAACGTTCACTGGAACGGCGGATGGCCGCGGCCGGTCCCGGCCCCTTCGGCGGCGCCTTCCAGCAGGCCCGGACGCGCGCCCCCGACGGCAAGGTGGTCCAGGGCGAGGTGGTCCGCGACGACGACCCGCCGCGACCCCCCGGCCGCGACGACGACCCCCGGCCGCCGCTGACCCCCTGAGACTTGGCTCGCCGCCCCGCCCCGGTCCGCCGGGGGCAGGGGCGGCGGACGCCTTTCCGCCCGCGGTGCCGTCCGGGCACGGAAAAGCCCGTGGGCCGTGCCACCCGGTGAGGGGTGGCACGGCCCACGGGCCGGGGACGGGTGCGTCAGGCGCACCGGAAGCGCCTCAGGCGGACTTCCGGCTGTCCCGCGGGTGCACCGCGATGTTCATGGCGCCGGAGCGAAGGACTGCCAGCCGCTCGGCCAGCACCTCCTCCAGCTCCTCCCGCGTGCGCCGCTCCATCAGCATGTCCCAGTGCGTACGCGCGGGCTTGCCCTTCTTCTCCTCGGGTCCGTCGCCGTCCACCAGAAGTGCCTGGGCGCCGCAGACCTTGCACTCCCACTCCGGCGGAATCTCGGCCTCAACCGAGAACGGCATCTCGAATCGATGTCCGTTCTGGCATGCGTACTCCACGGCCTGGCGCGGGGCCAGGTCGATGCCGCGGTCGGTCTCGTAGCTCGTCACCACGAGGCGCGTGCCGCGAAGAGCTCGCTCACTCATGAATCGTGCCTCCCGGGCTTGTCGCCCACAGGACAGGTGTCGCTGTCGTCGTCATCCGGTCAACGTCCGGTCGGCGGTAAAGATTCCCGTTCAGGGTCATGCGTCGCCGTCGTAGCCGCCCCTTGTTGTACCCACCATCGCCCGGTTTGTCACATCTGACAGGGGATGCGCGACCTCACCGCACGTCTTTCACGCGCAGTAACGGTACGCCTGGCGAGCCAAACGCGTACACTACCGCCGTTTTGCCGTCCGCGCTAAATCCGACCCGGCACGGGATTGCCCGCGTCCAGGACGGCTCTGCGTACGGGTACCCGGGCCAGCAGCACGAAACCGATCACGAAGAAAGCGACCAGCGAGATGATCGCGTCCCGGTAGCTGCCGGTGAGCTGGTAGGTCAGGCCGAAGAGCAGCGGGCCCAGCCAGCTCATGCCCCGGTCGCTCATCTCGAACGCCGAGAAGTACTCGGCCTCCTTCCCCTCGGGCACCAGGTGGGAGAAGAGCGAGCGCGACAGGGCCTGGGTGCCGCCCAGCACCGTGCCGATGAAGGCCGCCAGCACGAAGAACCAGACCGGCGACCCGGCGGGCAGGAAGTACCCGGCGGTCAGGATCAGCGCCCACACCACCAGCGAGCCCAGGATCGTGTGCTGCGCGCCGTACCGGCCCGCCAGCCGTCCCATGCCGAGCGCCCCCGCCACCGCGAGGACCTGCACCAGCAGCACCGCCACGATCAGTGTCGACTGGCCGAGCCCCAGCTCCTCCGAGCCGAAGACCGAGGCCTGGCTGATCACCGTCTGCACGCCGTCGTTGTACATCAGGTACGCCAGCAGGAACCCGAGGGTCAGCGGATGGCGGCGCATGTCCTTCACGGTCGCCACCAGCTGACCCCACCCGCCGCGCCGGGCCGCCACCGCCTGCGGAGCCACCCGCCGGTCGTGCAGCCGGCGCAGCGGGATCAGCGTGAACGCGCCCCACCAGACGCCCGCCGAGGCGAGGCAGATCCGTACCGCCATCGCCTCGCTCAGCCCGAAGGAGTCGTGCGCCGTGTACAGCACCAGGTTGCCCACGAGGACCAGGGCCCCGGCGGCGTAGCCGAAGGCCCAGCCCCGCGAGGAGACGGCGTCGCGCTCCTCGGGCCCGGCGATCTGCGGCAGGTAGGAGTTGTAGAGGACCATCGAGACGGCGAGCGAGGCGTTGGCGATCACCAGGAGCAGGCCGCCGAGGAGGTACCGGTCGCCGTCGAGGAAGAACATGCCCGCCGTGGCCGCCGCCCCCAGGTAGGCGGAGAGCGCCAGCAGCGGCTTCTTGCGCCCGGTGCGGTCGGCGGCGGCGCCCGCGACCGGCATCACCACGATCGCCACGATCACCGACAGGGAGACCGCGTACGCGAAGAAGGAGCCGGCCCGGACGGGGATGCCGAGCGGGTGGACGTACCCCTCCGCGTCGGCTGCGGCCTTGGCGACCTGGGTGAGGTAGGGGCCGAGGAAGACGGTGAGGACGCTGGTGGAGTAGACCGAGCACGCCCAGTCGTAGACGTACCAGCCGCGCTGCTCCCGGCGCCGGGCCTCGGCCCGGCCGGACTCCTCCGCGGGTACGGTGCCGCTGCTCATGGTCTCCCCCTCGGTCCGGCCCGCTCGCGCGGGCCCCGGCGGGGTCAGACCCACTGCCCCCGGTCGCGCAGCACATCGCGCAGTGTGCCGATGTGATCGGTCATGATGCCATCGACCCCGAGGTCCAGGAGAGCCGCCATCCGCCGGGGGTCGTTGACGGTCCAGACGTGCACCTTCAGCCCCCGCGCGTGGACGGCGCGGACGAAGCGGCGGTCCACCACCGGGATGCCGTACTGCGCCTCGGGGACCTGCACGCACGCCGCCGAGCCGCGCACCGGCGCGGGCAGCCCCCAGGAGCGCAGCCGCAGAGCGAGCACGCCCCGCACGCCGTACGAGGTGGCCAGGCGCGGGCCGCCGAGGCGTTGGGCGCGGATGACGCGGCTCTCCGAGAAGGAGCCGACGCAGACCCGGTCCCAGGTGCCGGTGCGGGCGATCAGCTCCAGCAGCGGGCCGAGCGCGGGCTCCGCCTTCACGTCGATGTTCCAGCGGGCCTCGGGGAAGCGCTCCAGCAGTTCGTCGAAGCGCGGCACCGGTTCGCTGCCCGCCACCCTGGCCCGGGCCACCTCACTCCAGGGCAGATCGGCGATGCGGCCCGCGCGGTCGGTCACCCGGTCCAGCGTCGGATCGTGGAAGGCGGCCAGCACCCCGTCGGCGGTGAGGTGGACATCGGTCTCCAGGTACCGGTATCCCGCGGCGAGGGCGTCGGCGAAGGCGGCCGCCGTGTTCTCGCGGCCCCCGGCGGCTCCGCCGCGGTGGGCGAAGGCGAGCGGTCCGGGATGGTCCAGGTACGGGTGGCGTATCGGGGGCGTCGAAGCGGTCACGGACGCAGTATGGCGCCCTAGGCCGGGACCGGCGGGCTCGGGTCGGCCGCGGCCGGGACCGCGAAGAGCCGCAGGAACCACTGGGCCAGCGGGCCTATGGACAGGGCGTACGCCACCGTGCCGATGCCGACGGTGCCGCCGAGGACGAAGCCGGCCGCCACCACCAGCACCTCTGTCCCGGTGCGGACCAGCCGCAGCGAGCGGCCGGTGACCCGGTGCAGGCCGGTCATCAGGCCGTCGCGCGGGCCGGGGCCGAACCGGGCCGCGATGTACAGACCGGTCGCGGCGCCGTTCAGGACGACGCCGCCGGCCATGAGCGCCACCCGGGCCGCCAGGTGACCGGTGGCGGGGAGCAGGGCGAGGGTCGCGTCGAGCGCCAGGCCGACCACGAAGACGTTGCAGACCGTGCCGAAGCCCGGCCGCTGCCGCAGCGGGATCCACAACAGCAGCACCGCCGCGCCGACCACGACCGACACCGCGCCCATGGAGAGCCCTGTCAGCTCCGCCAGCCCCTGCTGGAACACCCCCCACGGCTCCAGCCCCAGCCCGGCCCGCACGAGCAGGGCGACGCTCACCCCGTACAGCACGAGGCCGGTGAACAACTGGCAGAGGCGGCGGGTGAGCCGGCGGTCGTGCGGACGCGGCGCGAGGAACACCACAACCTCCAGGGTGGTGACGGTGGACTGACGCATGTCACTCTGTGGCGTGCGTACAACGGCCGGACAGGGCCAATTCGGGGAAGGTGGACTGACTTCATGACCCAGTGGACCTCGGTGACCGGCGCGGCCCAACTCGCCCGCCTGCTCGCCTCGCAGTCCTGGCAGACCCGTACCGGTCCCGGCGGCCGCCGCCCGCCCGCCTACCGGGCTCTCGCCGACGGCGTCCGGCTGCTCATCCTGGAGGGGCGCGTCCCGGTCGCCGCACGGCTCCCCGCCGAACGCGAACTGGCCCTCGCCCTCGCCGTCAGCCGCACCACCGTCGCCGCCGCCTACGAGGCGCTGCGCGGGGAGGGGTTCCTCGCCTCCCGGCGCGGCGCGGGCAGCTGGACCGCCGTCCCGGCGGGCAACCCGCTGCCCGCGCGCGGCCTCGAACCGCTGCCGCCGGAGGCGCTGGGCGCCCTCATCGACCTCGGCTGCGCCTCACTGCCCGCCCCCGAACCGTGGCTGACCCGCGCGGTCACCGGCGCCCTGGAGTCGCTGCCGCCGTACGCCATGACGCACGGCGACTACCCCGCCGGACTGCCCGACCTGCGGGCCACGCTCGCCGAGCGGTACACGCGGCTGGGCATCCCGACCATGCCCGAGCAGATCATGGTCACCACCGGCGCCATGGGCGCCATCGACGCCATCTGCCACCTCTTCGCCCCGCAGGGCGAGCGCATCGCCGTCGAGTCGCCCAGCTACGCCAACATCCTCCAGCTCATGCGGGAGGCCGGCGCCCGGCTGGTTCCCGTCGCCATGGCCGACGAGCTGCGCGGCTGGGACATGGACCGCTGGCGGCAGGTGCTGCGGGACGCCGCGCCCCGGCTCGCCTACGTCGTCGCCGACTTCCACAATCCCACCGGCGCCCTCGCCGACGAGGAGCAGCGCCGCGCGCTGGTGGAGGCGGCCCGGTCGGCGGGGACCGTCCTGGTCGTCGACGAGACCATGACCGAACTCGCCCTCGACCCGGAACCGGCCCCGGCCCCCGACGGCACCTCCGCCCTGCCGCGCCGGGTCTGCGCCTTCGATCCGGCGGGCTCCACCGTGATCACCGTCGGCTCCGCCAGCAAGGCCTTCTGGGCCGGGATGCGGATCGGCTGGGTCCGCGCCGCCCCCGACGTCATCCGCCGCCTGGTCTCCGCCCGCGCCTACGCCGACCTCGGGACCCCGGTCCTGGAACAGCTCGCCGTGCACTGGCTGCTCTCCGGCGGCGGCTGGGAGGAGGCGGTACGGCTCCGCCGCGACCAGGCACGCGAGAACCGCGACACCCTGGTCGCCGCCGTCCGCCGGGAACTGCCCGACTGGAGCTTCGAGGTGCCGCGCGGCGGCCTCACCCTCTGGGTCCGCACCGGCGGCCTCTCCGGCTCGCGGATCGCCGCCCTCGGCGAACAGGTCGGCATCCGCGTCCCCTCGGGCCCGCGCTTCGGCGTCGACGGCGCCTTCGAGGGGTACGTCCGGCTGCCGTTCACCGTCGGGGGAGCGGTGGCCGACGAGGCGGCGGTACGGCTGGCGGCCGCCGCCCGGCTGGTCCGCGACGGGGTGCGCGGCGGGGCCGAGTCGCCGCGGAGCATCGTGGCCTGAGACGTGCCCGTGCCCCGCGGGCCCGGCCGGGGCTCAGCGGGGCACGGGCCGGACCGGTCAGTTCTCGGCACCCGCCGGGACGGCCGGGGGAGCGGTCGGCGCCGGGGGGACCGTGAGGGAGTGCGGGCGCGGGGGCAGCAGCTCCAGCACGGCCCGCCGATCGGCCTCGGCCGTCCCCTCGTCGTACGGGTCGGGCGCGGCGGGCACCTGGATGCGCTGGACGGGGCCGTCGCCGAGCCGCACCCAGCCCCGGCCGGGCGGGGCCGCGGCCGGCTGCGAGGTGTGCGGCGGCGCGCCCAGCACCAGCGCGACCTGGGCGGTGGAGGCGCGGCCCAGGACGACGCGGGCCCGGGTGTGGCGGCGTACCGGGTCGGTCAGTGTCTCGGTGGAGTCGAACTGCTCGGCCACCACCACGGTCACCTGGGCGGCCCGCCCGTGCCGCAGCGGGACCTGGAGCAGGCTCTGCGGGTCGGGCCTGCCCTCGGCCTCGGCGAGGTGGGCGAGGGCGGCCGGGCGGTCGAGGAGGATCCACAGCGGGCGCCGGGTGTCCGGCGGGGGCGGATGGCCCTCCTGCCGGGCCCGGTTGGCGGCGATGAGGCGGCGCTCGGTCTCGTGGGCGGCCCACTCGAGACCGGTGAGCGCGCCGTCCAGGTCGCACTCGACGGCGAGGACGCCCTCCCGGCCGGTCAGGCAGGCGTACTCGCCGGTCCCGCCGCCGTCGACCACCAGGACGTCGCCGTGGCGCAGCGCCTGGAGGGCGAGGGAGCGCAGGAGTGAGGTGGTGCCGCTGCCGGGGTGGCCGACGGCGAGCAGGTGCGGCTCGGTGGCGCGGGCACCGGTGCGCCACAGCACCGGGGGCTCGTCGCGCGGCTCGCCGTCGGGACCGGTGACCGGCAGGGTGCGGGCGGTGTCGGCGGCGTCGGTGAAGCCGAGCAGGTGCTCGCCGGGGGTGGTGACGAAGGGCTGCGCGGTGAGGTCGCAGGGGAGCGGGTCGACGGCGGTGACGGTCAGCTCGTTGCCCTGCTCGTTCCAGTCGAAGCGGTACTCGCGGCCGCGCCCCAGCTTGGCGGCGAGGACCTGTTCGACGCGGAGCCGGGGCTCGGGCTCGGCGTCGGTGAAGTAGCCGGGGTAGCGCAGCACGAGGCGGTCCGGGTGGCCGTCGTCGTCGAAGCTGTGCGCGGCGACGGCCTTCTCCCACTCACCGCCGTAGGTGTAGAGGGGGGCCGGGTCGTCCGGGGCGGAGAAGTAGGGGACGAGCGACTCGTAGAGGGAGGTGAGCCGCTGCGTCCGCGCCTCGTCGGTGCCCGTGGGCGCGGACGGTTTGCGGTCCCGGCCGGTCCAGGCGGCCGCCGTGAGGAGGACGGCCAGCGCGAGCGGCAGCCCGTACTGGACCAGGGAGAGGACCAGCAGGACCGCGGCGATCAGGAAGAGCAGGGGGCCGCGCCGGTCCTTGGGGGTGTCGGCCCACTTGCGCCGTCCGGCGGCTGCCAGGCGGCGCAGGCCGCGGGTGATCGTGATCAGCGGATGGAGGACGTCCGTGGCACTGTCCGCCGCTGACCGGGCCAGCTCCCGGCTCCGGGCGATCGGGACGGTGCCGTTGCGCAGAATGCTGGGGAGTGGTCGCCGGGCCACGTCGTTCTCCTGAAGGTGCAGGGTGCGGGGGAGCGGACGGTCAGAACTGGATCCCGCCGAGCAGCCCGGCGAGGCTCGCGCCGCCCGCCGTGATGCTGGGGGCGATGGCGGTGCCCGCCAGGTAGAAGCCGAAGAGCGCGCAGACCACGGCGTGGGAGGCCTTGAGGCCGTCCTTGCGGAAGAACAGGAAGACGATGATGCCGAGGAGGACGACGCCGGAGATGGACAGGATCATGAGAGTTCTCCTGGGGGTGGGGACAGTCACCATCAGTTGTTCCAGGCTCACAGCATGTATCTGTACGACAAAAGGTGCAAACGGGGTAGGCGGCGGTGTTTTCACCCGGCTGGTACGCCCTGGGAGGCCCGCGCCGCAGGTCGGTGGCAGCCTCGGCCCTGTACGCCCGGCCCGCGCCGGGGCGCCCCGGTCCTCGCCCCCGGGGCGCGTCCTCCTGCCCCGGCGGGGGCAGTACGCTGGCGATTCACCCGGACGGCCCCACTGCCGTCCCGCCGGCCGGGCGCCCGCCCGGTCCGCGCAGCCACACACCCCCTACGAGAACGCAAAGGGCGTACCGCCGATGAGTGAGGCACCCGACCCCGAGGTCGTCGAGCTGGCCACCAAGATCTTCGACCTGGCGCGCGAGGGGCAGGGCTCCCGGCTGGCCGCCTACGTCGACGCCGGAGTCCCGGTGAACCTCACCAACGACCAGGGCCACACCCTCGTCATGCTCGCCGCCTACCACGGCCACGCCGACGCCGTCCGCACCCTGCTGGAGCGCGGCGCCGACCCGGACCGGGCCAACGACCGGGGTCAGACCCCGCTCGCCGGAGCCGTCTTCAAGGGCGAGGACGAGGTCGTCACCGCCCTCCTCGACGGCGGCGCCGACCCGGCCGCCGGGACCCCCTCCGCGCTGGACACGGCCCGCATGTTCGGCAAGGACGAGCTGCTCGCCCGGTTCACCGCGGCCCAGGACCGTCCCGGCGCGGTCTGAACCGCGCCGACCGGGGACGCCCGTTAAATCTGGTCGCGGCGCCGCGAGCCGCTGAGCCATCATGACGTCGTGATTCACGAGAGCGCGAGCTGGGCAGAAGCCGCATCATCGCGCGCACCGTGAACCGGCCCTCCCCGGGCCCCGTGGCCCGGGGACACCCTTGGGGCCACGGACGAGAGGCAGAAGACGATGGACATCAGCACCCGACAGCGGACGAGCGTCAAGACCTGTTGCGGCGCGGCCAGGTAGTGCACCATCCCCGGTTGCGTCGACAGCTTGATGTGAGGCTCATCCATGTGTGATTCCGTCGATCCGGTCATAGCGCCCAGCGGTACCCTCCTCGGCCTGCTCCAGCGGGGCAGGGGAGACGGGACCCTGCACGCCCTGACCGCCCCCCGTTCCGAGGCGCTCGCCGCCCTCGACCAGTGCGTGCTGCGCGACCCCCGCCACGACTGGCAGGTGGAGAACCGCTCCCTCTACTACGCCCGGCTCTACCTCGACCTGGACGGCTCGCTCGACGCCGTCGAGGCGCACCTCTTCGCGCCCGAGGACCACGCCGCCCCCGGCGAGGAGCGCACCGGCCTGGCCGTCAGCGTCCTCGGCCACCTCGCCTCCTACGGGCGCGGCGACGCCCTCGCCCTGTTGCGCCGGTACGCCGCCCACGGCGCCAACTGGCCCTGGGCTTTGGACGAACTGGCCGTACGCGACGACGAAGCCGCGCTCGCCGCGCTGGCCGCCCCCGTCCTCGCCCGGTTCCCCGCCACCGCCGAGGGGGAGACCGAACTGGCCGCCGCGGCCGCCGACAGCTACGAACCGCGGCCCTGGCACCTCTGGGCCGAGAACCCGGACCCGGCGGTCGGCCCGCGCGTCAAGGCGGCCCTGGAGCGGGCCTCCTTCGGCCTGTGGCAACGCCAGCTCACCACCCCCGACCGTCCCCAGTGGAGCGTGGACGGCGTCCTGACCTGGGCCCAGGAGGGCCACGACCGTGGCAATGACCGCCATGTGCCCGCCGCCCGGTGCCTGGCCACCGTCGCCACCGCCGCCGACCGGCCGGCGCTGCTCGCCGCCGCCCGCGGCGGACTCGACGGGGCCCGCGCCGCCGCCCTGAGCCACCTCGCCCGCACCGGTGACCCGGACGCCCTCGACCTCATCGAGGCCGCCGTCGCCGACGGTTCGCCCGTGGTCCGCGAGGCCGCCACCGAGTCGCTGGGGCGGATGGAGGGCGCCACCGTCCTCGCCCGCGCCCGCCGCTGGGCACCCCGTCCCGACCCGCTCGGCTCCGCCGCCGGGCAGCTCCTCGCCTGCCGCGGCGGGGCCGAGGACGGTCCACTGGTCCTCGCCGCCCTCCGCGAGGCCGTACGCGGCGACGGACCCGACGGGCCCGCACTGTGGAGCCTGGTCGACGGCGCCGGGCGCCTGGGCATCGCGCAGGCCGCGCCGGTCCTGCGCCACCTCTACCGCGAGACGGCCTCCTCGCATCTGCGCGGCCGCACCGCCCTGGCGCTCGCCGCCACCGACGCCTCGTTCGCCAGCGGCTTCGCCGTCGAGTGCCTGTGGGACTGCGAGGAGACCACCCGCGAGGTCGGTGCCCGCCACGCCGCCACCGTCGACCAGCGCGTCGTCGGCCGCCTCCGCCGCCTCGCCGCCGACCCGGCCGAGGAGGCCGAGGTCCAGACAGCGGTCCGCAGCCGGATAGGCCCGGACGCGGCGGCGATCTGACCGGGCCGCCGGGGCCGGGGGACCCGGTGGCCTCGGGCGCGAGTCCTGCGGGCGCCGCGTGCGGCCCGGCCGTGCTCCTGGTGATGGCTCGCGAGTGCCGACCGGGACCGTGCGGGCGCGGCGGACGGTCAGGCTCCGCCCCTTCGTGCACCGGGGCTGGGGAAGCCGTACGGGCTGGGGAGGCCCCGCCGGTCGTCAGTTCCGGGCCCGCCGCGGCGCGTTCACCGGGGGAGCCGCGGAAGCAGGCGGACAGCACGGGTGCTTGCCCCTCCCGCCTGCCGAACCGGCCGGCCGCTCGACGTGGCCGGCCGGGACGCGCGGGCCCGAAGCGGCCCACGGCCGGGCGCTCCGGACCGGCGGTCCGGCCCACTCGGCGCCTACGCCCGCGCCGGGGCTACGGGCCGGAGAAGCCCCCGGGTCTCCTTGCCGCTCCCTCTCGCCGCCGCAGGGCACACCGCCTTTACGGCGAGCCCGTGACCCGGCCCCCGCCCGTCGGCGCGGCGCCCCCGGCCACCCCTTCATCGGTGCGTTTCGCCCGATGTCGGAGCAAGGATCTAGGCTGTCCCCCGTGACTTCGCCCGCCTCCACGGAACCCGCTCCGTCCCAGCTCAGCGCGGGGCCGCGCCCGGCGCCGGGCCCGGCCGCCGACGAGGGCCTGGCGCGGCGGCTGCGCGCCCTCGCCTGCACCGCCCCGCTGCACGACCTGGACACCCGCAAGGCCAACCTGGCGGGCGAGTACGCGCGGTACGCGATGGCCGAGGTGGCCCTGGCCGCCATCGACCTGGTCACGCTCCACATGGACTTCGACACCGGCGCCGACCACGAGCAGATAGTGGCCAGGCTGCTGCCCCGCATCGCCGCCCAGGCCCCGGCCCGCCCCGCCGCCGAGCACGAGCGCGTCGCCCGCTGGGTCCTGGAGAACCTCATCAACGTCGGCAGCGTCGACCGGGGCTTCCGCGCCGTCTACGGCACCTTCGCCCCCGACGGGAGCTACGTCCGCCGGGACTACGACTTCAAACTGGTCGAGGAGGTCCCGGGCCGCGGCGGCAGCGTCTACCTCCGCACCACCGACGAGGCGGTCAACGTCCTGGTCGGAGCCCTCGACACGGACGTCACCAGCGCCCAGATCGCCGCCGAGGTCAAGCTGGAGGTGCTCATCAACCGCGGCCGCCTCGCCGACGCGCAGCTCGCCGCCGAACAGGCCCGGTACCGCACCGTCCAGTACTCCGAGACGCTCCGCCGCGCCCTCGACGCCACCCGGCGCAACGTCCGGGCCGTCGACTGGCTCGGTGCCGTCCCCGACATGATCGCCGAGGCGCTCGACCACGTGGCCGACCGCTACCGCCACGAGAACGCCATCCTCACCAACATCCGCAAGGCCCGCGACGAGTCCGAGGACCCCGAACAGAAGCGGCGCGCCGCCGAACTGGTCGACATCGTCAAGGACTGCATCCGCCGCCACACCCAGCTCCAGGCCAGACTCCTCGAAGCGGGCCCGCTCTTCCGCGCCGAACAGGACCGCCAGGCCTTCGCCGCCCCCGCCGCCCGCACCGGCGTCGACCTCTACGGCCAGCTCCTCGCCCCCCTGCTGCCGCTCCCCGTCGAGCAGGCGCTGCGGGCCACCGACGCCTGGTTCACCCACGGCACCGGCCTGCGCACCCCCGCCTCGGTCCGGGTCGGCGACCTGGTCGACCTGCTGCTCACCCCGCCCGTCGAACGCGCCCACCTCGGCGCCGAGATGCCCGAGCCCGACCTGATCGCCACCCCCGACGACAGCCGGTTCAGCGAGGAGCAGCTCGCCGCCGCCCGCGACCTCCTCGACCTGGAGTGGGACGCGCCCCGTCGCCTCTCCGGCCTGCTGGCCGAGGCCCGCCGCCGCGACCCAGGCTCCGAACTCCCGTACCTGGTGGCCCTCATCGCCGTCCACGCAGCCTCCCCGCCGGTCGGCACCGCCTACCGGCAGGGCGAGCGGCGGCTGCTGTTCGCCGTGGACGACGGCACCGAACTCGCCGACCCCGAGTTCGGCGGCGCCGACCTCATCGTCGGCAGCGCCCTGCTCGACGCCGAGGGCATGGCCGCCGACCGTACGGAGTCCGCGTGACCGGCGGCCGCCGCACCCCACCTCCCCGCACCCCGGCCACGGACCATCAGCGCCGCCCGGGCACGTCCCACCACCAGGAGCACCACCCGTGACCGAGCAGAGCACCGAGCCCGTCCGGGAGAACACCGGCGTCCCGGTCCCGCAGGCTCCCGTCGGCACCCCGGCCGTCACCCCCGCCGACGCGGCCGACGCCGCCCGGCTCGTCTCCTTCGGCCTGCAGCCCCGGCTCCAGCCCGCCCGGGACGCCGAGTACGGCGAACTCCTGCGCCGGTACCGCGAGGACCCGCCCTTCGCCCGCCTCGCCGACGCCGTCGCCACCGGCCTCGGGCTGATCGTCCTGGAGGTCTCCGACCGGGCCGGGATGGCCGTGACCGCCGCCGAGGACTCCGTCTTCGCCGTCCGCATGGGCGACTACGCCCGGCGCGCCTCCACCGACTCCGCCGACCGCTTCCTGCACGGACTGGCCCATCTCGCGCTGGCCGCGATGGCGTTCCCCCGCCCCGAGGACCTCGCCGACGACGGCTACATCGGCCGCGTCAGCGTCAACGGCGTGGACGCCTTCGTCCGCCAGGCCTGCCGCAAGCTGGAGGAGCGCGCCGAGGAGCAGGGCGACAACACCGACCCCGTCTCCGACGCCCCCGGCCTGGAGGCCGCCTGGCGCGTCTGGTCCCGGCGCAGCTCCACCGGCGCCACCAAGGACGCCCGCCGGCTCGCCGGTTCCACCACCGGCATCGTCGGCAAGGCCGCCGCCTTCCTCACCGAGTCCGGCTTCCTCCAGCGCACCGGCGACGAGGCGGGCGGGACGTACCGCACCACCGCCCGCTACCAGCTCCAGGTCCGCGACCTCGCCGGCGGCGCCGCCATGAGCGAACTCCTCGACCTCGGCATCGTCCCCGTCAGCGACGGCAGCGCCACCCTGCTGCCGCCCGACGACGGCGACGACCTCGACCTGGTCGCCGACGCCGGACTGCCCTTCTCCTGACCGGCCACCCCACCGCCCCACCGCATTCCCCGCCTCCGGCCGCCGCCGGACCGTACCGATCGCAACGAGAGTCCGCCGCCATGTACGAGCTGTCCCGGGTCCGCCTCTACTCCATCGGACCCGCCGGCGCCCGGTACGCCGACACCGTCCTGGACCTGCGCGGAGTCGGCAAGGCCGTGCCCAAGCCGGCTCCCGCCCAGGCGGAGTTCTTCGAGGAGGAGCCGGTCGGCCCGCCCCGCAGGCCCGCCCCCGCCGGCGTCCTCTTCCTGGAGAACGGCGGCGGCAAGTCCGTCCTGCTCAAGCTGATCTTCTCGGTGATGCTGCCCGGCCACCGCAACACCCTCGGCGGCGCCAGCTCCGGCGTGCTCCGCAAGTTCCTGCTCGCCGACGACTGCGGCCACGTCGCCCTGGAGTGGCAGCACACCCTCACCGGCGAGACCGTCGTCGTGGGCAAGGTCAGCGAGTGGCGCGGCCGCCAGGTCTCCAACGACCCCCGCAGGTTCGCCGAGGCCTGGTACTCCTTCCGCCCCGGACCCGGCCTCAGCCTCGACTCGCTGCCCGTCGCCGAGTCCACCACCGTCCCCGCGCCCGTCGAAGGGGCCTCCGGGGCGCGCGGCAGGCGCCGCACCATGAAGGGTTTCCGCGACGCCCTCACCGACGCCGGGAAGTTCTACCTCCATCTCGACGTGCACTGGGAGGAGACCCACGAACGCTGGACCGAGCACCTCGGCGAACTCGGCCTGGACCCCGAACTCTTCCGCTACCAGCGGGAGATGAACGCCGACGAGGGCGAGGCCGCCGGCCTCTTCGCGGTCAAGAAGGACTCCGACTTCACCGACCTGCTGCTGCGCGCCGTCACCGACACCCGCGACACCGACGGCCTCGCCGACCTCGTCCACGGCTTCGGCCACAAACTCGGCCGCCGCGCCGAACTCATCGCCGAACGCGACTTCACCGCCGGCTCCGTCGACCTGCTCGGCCGCATCGTCGAGACCACCGCCGAACGCGACCGCAGCCGCGACATCCACGCCGCCGCCGAACGCCGCACCCGCACCCTCGCCCGCAGCCTCTCCCTGCGCGCCCGCCACGAACGCGCCCGCACCGGCGACCTCGCCCAGCAGGTCACCACCGCCGCCCACCGCGTCACCGAGGCCGACGGCGCCCGCTCCCACCGGGCCCTGATCGCCGCCGAACTCGCCTACCGGCACGCCTCGCTCGCCCTCACCGTCGCCGAGAAGGCCGCCGCGGCCCAGCGCCGCGAACTCGCCGACGCCCGCACCCTCCACTCCGCCTGGCAGGCGGCCGAGGCGGTGCTGCGCCACCGCGTCGCCGCCGACCGCTCCACCCGCGTCGCCGACGCCATCCGCGAGGCCGAACGCGACGCGGCGCCCGCCCTCGCCGCCCGCTCCCAGGCCGCCACCGCCCTCGTCCGCGCCCTCGACGCCGCCGCCCGCGACGGCGAGCGGGTCGCCACCGAACTGGAGGAGCGCGCCGCCCACCTCCAGGACGAGGGCGAGGCCGCCCACCGCGACGCCACCACCGCCGCCACCGAGGCCCAGCGCGCCCGCAGCGAGACCGGCCACCTGCGCCAGCGCCTCACCGAGGTCGAGCAGGAGACCGAGGATGCCGTCCGGGCCGGCTGGTTGGAGGCGAGCGCCGCCGACGCCGACCCCGCCCGGGCCGCCCTCGCCGCCACCGACGCCGAGCAGGAGGCCGTCGCCGCCTGGGAGAGCGCCCGCGAGCGCGCCCACCGCGTCGCCGACCACGCCAAGGAGTGCGCCGCCGACGAGGCCCGCGCCGACCTCGCCGCCGCCCGCGCCCACGACGCCGCCGACGCGGCCGTCCGCGCCCACGACGCCGAGCACCGCACCGCCGCCGCCCTCGCCGCCGAACCCCGGTTCGCCGAACTCCTCGGTCTGCCCGCCCCCGACAGCGACGAAGGCCCGCTCACCGCCGACGAGCTCGACCGCTCCGCCGACCGCCTCACCGCCCTCCTGGAGGAGGGCGTCACCGCCGCCGAACGCCACCTCTTCGACCTGCGGACCGCCGCCGCCGACGACACCCGCATCCTCGGCGCCCTCGGCGACGGCGGGCTCCTGCCGCCCGGCCCCGACGTCCTCGCCACCGTCGAGCACCTCGGTGAGCAGGGCATCCCCGCACTGCCCGGCTGGCGCTACCTCGCCCAGGCCGTCGACCCGGCCGAGCACGCCGCCGTCCTCGCCGCCCGGCCCGAACTGGTCGACGGCGTCGTCATCACCGACCCCGACACCCACAGCCGGGCCCGCGCCGTCCTCGCCGACGCCGCGCTGCTGCCCCGCTCCGCCGTCGCCGTCGGCACCTCCGCCGCCCTCCTCGCCCCGGCGCCACGCACCGCCGGCTCCGGCGCCGAGGAGCAGGGCGTCTTCCTCGTCCCGCCCAACCCGGCCATGCACGACGAGTACGCCGCCGACGAGGAGCGCCAGACCCTGCGCGCCCGCGCCGCCGCCCGCGACGAGGAGATCCGCGCGCTCGCCGCCCGCCTCGCCAAGGACCGTGAGCTCGCCGCCCGGCTCACCTCCTGGCGCTCCGCCTGCCCGGCAGGCCACCTCGCCCAGCTCCGCACCACCGCCGACCAGGCCCAGCAGCACGCCGACACCGCCGCCCACACCCTCCAGCAGGCCCGCACCGCCCGCGCCGAGGCCGACGAGACCGCCGCCGAGGCGGCCCGGGTCCGCGACGACAGCCAGGAACGCGCCCAGCGCGCCCGGCGCGCCGCCGACGCCCTCGCCGGTCTCGCCCACCGCCTGCGCGAGCGCCCCCGCTGGCAGGCCGCCCTGCGCGAACTGGCCGAGACCGCCGCCACCAGCGAGGAACGCGCCCAGACCTGCCTGGACCGGGCCCGGGCCGCCGACGAGGACCGCCGCGCCGCCCAGCGCGCCGCCGACGACGCCCGCCGCACCGCCCGAGCCCTGCGCGCCGAGCGCGCCGAGATCGCCGGAGTCCCCGACGACGCCGAACTGCCCGCCGCCCCCGACACCCCGCGCGTCTCGCTGCCCGCCCTGCGCGAGGCGTACCGCGCCGCCTCGCAGCTGTACGAGAAGGTCGGCGTCGGCGCAGACCTCCGCGCCGAGCAGGCCCGCGCGGAGAGCGACGAGTCGGCGGCCCGCGCCGAACTCGACCGGCTCAGCAACAAGGTCCGCAACCGCGCCGCTCAGCTCCTGGAGGACCCCGACGGCGCCGACGGCCCCTCCCGGCAGGCCGCCGCCGCCCGCGCCGAGGCCCTCGTCCAGATGCTGGAGACCCGCTCGGCCGCCGCCAGCGAACAGCTCGGCCGGCTGCGCGGCGAGGCCGAGCGGCACGCCCCCGAGGAGGGCGAGGCTCACACGGAGCTGCCGCCCGAGCAGGTGCCGGCCGACGTCGAGGCCGCCCAGCGGCTGCTGCGCGCCGCCACCGCCGAACTCGCCGAGCGCACCGACGAATTGGCCGCCGCTCGCGAGGCCCACGGCGAGCTGCTGCACGCCCACCGCGCGGCCGAGGAGGCGACCGCCGGTTTCGAGGAGACCGCCTCCCTCCTGCGCGACCTGCTCCGCGACTCGCAGGACGCCCGCGACGCCGAGGACGAAGCCGCCCAGACCTCCGAGCAGTACCGGGGCGGCCTGGACGAGGCCCGGCGCGCCGCCGCCGAGGCCCGCCGCTCCCTGCGGGGGTGCGCCGCCGACCTCTCCGCCGCCGAGTCCGCGCTCCGCGAGACCAGCGACATCCTCGTCCGGCACGCCAACTCCAGCCGGTACGAGCAGGTCCGCACCCCCGCCCGGGCCCAGATCCGCGAACTGCCCGCCGCCGCGCTCCCCGAACACGCCGCCAAGTGGGCGGAGGCGTTCGCACCGAGGCTGCGCGTCCTCACCGACGAACTCGACCAGCTCGAACGCAACCGGGACTCGATCGTGGACCGGCTGCGCGGCCTGGTCGAGTCCTCCCTCGCCACCCTCCGCTCGGCCCAGCGGCTCTCCCGGCTGCCCGAAGGACTGGGGGAGTGGTCGGGCCAGGAGTTCCTGCGCATCCGCTTCGAGGAACCCGACCAGACCACCCTCGTGGAGCGGCTCGGCGAGGTCATCGACGAGGCCACCAGCACCGCCGTACGCAAGAACGCCGACCTGCGCCGGGACGGCATGTCGCTGCTGCTGCGCGGCGTCCACGCCGCCCTCCAGCCGCGCGGCGTCTCGGTGGAGATCCTCAAGCCGGACGCGGTGCTGCGCGCCGAACGCGTCCCCGTCGGGCAGATGGGCGACGTCTTCTCCGGCGGCCAGCTGCTCACCGCCGCCATCGCGCTGTACTGCACGATGGCCGCCCTCCGCAGCAACGACCGGGGCCGCGACAAGCACCGCCACGCGGGCACCCTCTTCCTCGACAACCCCATCGGCCGCGCCAACGCCACCTACCTGCTGGAGCTCCAGCGCGCTGTCGCGGACGCCCTCGGCGTCCAGCTCCTCTACACCACCGGCCTCTTCGACACCACCGCGCTCGCCGAGTTCCCCCTCGTCATCCGGCTCCGCAACGACGCCGACCTCCGGGCCGGGCTGAAGTACATCAGCGTCGAGGAACACCTCCGCCCCGGCCTGCCCCAGCAGGACCCGCAGGAGGAGACGGTGCACGGCGAGATCACGGCCACCCGGATGTACGTCAAGCCACGGGAGGACGAGGAGTGAGCCGGAAGGGCCTGCGGGCTCCGGGGCATGGCGATGGGCAGGAACAGGCCCAGCCGGGGCGTGCCTTGCTCGTTCGCCATCGCGTCTCGTACGGCCTGGAGACCTGACGAACGGCGAGGGGGAGCGGCTTGGGCCGCTGCTGCCGCGGGGCGACAAGCCAGGCCGACCGCAGGTACGGACGGGTCGGCAGCCGGGTCCACCAGCACGCTGCCGGGGGGCCGAGCGCATGGCCCACCGGTACCTCGTCTTCGACGGCGACTGACGACGCCACTCGCGCGACAGATCCCAGGGCGGGAAGGTGCCCGGCGACCTGGCGGCGACATCCTCGAAGGCCCGTCCGCCGTGTCACCGGGAGCCGGTCAGACGGCGCCGGTCCGGCCGCTCGCCCTTCCCGCTCCGCGTGCGGCCAGACCGAGGACGAGACCATTGGCCAGGAACCAGGGATTCCACAACAGCGGCGTCCACAGCCGTTGTTCCGGGCTGAGGCCCCAGCTTCGTACGCGTCCAGACGCGTCGTGCCGACCGCGGTGCAGCGCACCTGACGGAGCCGCCGTACCGCGCGCGGTCAGGACGAGTGGGTCAACTGCCGTGCCCGCTCCGGGGACTTCGCCGCAATGGGGCCGGCGTCGGCTTCCTCGCGTCCTGCGGCTCGCACGCCGGAGCCGCCCCCGGTCCTGGCGGCACCGCCCCCGGGCTTGCCGCCGCGCCCAGGCCCGGCCACCGGCGCACCCTTGCCGTCCCGTGCGGGACCGGCCGGCCGTGCCTCGCGTTCCCCGTCGGGGGCCGCGGACCGCGCGCCGCCCGACGGGTCGGGTATCCGGACCCCGGCCCTGGCCGCCTGCCGGGCGGCGCGCCGCGCGCGGCGGCGTTCGCGGCGGCGTTCCCGGGCCGTGCTGCCGGGGGTGGAGACGACGCCGTGCCGCTGGTTCCACACCTGACGGGTGACCCACACGTCCAGCACCGCCCAGGTCGCCGCGATGGTGCTCGCCACGCTGCTGAGCACCATCGGGAAAGCCAGCCAGGACTCCGCCAGCGTCGCCAGGAAGGCGACCATCGCCTGTATCAGCGTCAGCGCCACGATCATCACCGCCCGCACGGCCGCCGTACGCACCGGATCGGGCAGCCGGGGGCGTATCGCGGGCTCCTCCACCCACAGTGGTTCCCGGCCCGGCTCCCCGTTCCGCTCGGCCCGGCGCGGGCCGGGCACCCGCCCGCCCGGCTCGTCCCGGTCCGCCGAGGTCCTCTGCCGCTCCGCCGTCGCCATCAGTCCGTCACTCCCCACCGCCTTGCCGCCAGCCGTCCGGGGCCGGGTGGAACCGGCACCGTCTTCTGTGTGGCTGCCCGCCTTCGTCCGCTTCACGCTGTCGCCGCCGAGATCCGGCGGCCACCGGCTCGCGCCGGCGCACCCCTCCCGTACCAACTCCGCACATCTCGCACACGACTTGTACAGAAGGACGCGCGACACCCCCTGATGATTCCCGCCCGGGCGGGCGAGATGTCGGAACTGGCCGGGGAGATGCCCGGAATCGGCCGGTCCGGGCGGTGCTCCGACGGTCCGGGGTCCTCTCGAAGACCGGCCAGGCGGGCACGGGATCGACGCCGAACAGCGGGAACCGGCCGTCGGCGGCGCGCTCCGGGCCGAAAACCTCCCGGACGTCTCTTCGATCACCCCTGTGTCGGTAGTAGGCTCGCGCCGTTTATTGACGCACGGATGTGCACCCCGGACACCTTCGGGGGACGGACTGGGGGAGGCCATGCGCTTTCGCGGCAGGACGATCCGGCGGAAGATCGTGGCGTTGCTGCTCGTGCCGCTGGTCTCCCTCACCGCGATCTGGGGATTCGCCACTGTCCTGACAGGGCGTGAGGCGGCCGAACTCCTGGAGATCGGGCAGGCCAACGACCGCGTCGGCCGCCCGGTCGAGGAAGCCGCGCGGGTCCTCCAGGACGAACGGCGCAGAACCCTCGTCCACCTCGCCGACCCGCGCGCCTCGGCCGCCCTCGGCGAGCTGCGCCGCTCCCGCACCGTCACCGACCGGGCCCTGGCCCGCGTCCGGGCCGGCGCCGCGGACACCGACGCCACCGAAGGGCTCAGTGACGACTCCCGGCGGCGGCTCACCGCGCTCCTGGAGTCCTTCGAGGGAATCGCCACCCTGCGCCGTTCCGTCGAGGACAACACCGTCACCCGCACCGCCGCCCTCGACCTCTACAACCGCCTGGTCGACCCCTGCTTCGTCTTCCTCACCCACCTCCACGCACTCAAGGACGTCGAACTCGACAAGCAGAACCGCGCCCTGGTCGGCATCGCCCGCGCCCGCGACCTGCTCTCCCGCGAGGACGCCCTGATCGCCTCAGCGCTCGTCGGCGAACGCCTCGACAAGGGCGACCTCCGCCAGGTCTCCGACCTCCTGGCCCAGCGCACCCTGCTCTACGACACCAACCTCGCCCTCCTCCCCGACGACGAACGCGCCCGGTACGAGCGGTACTGGCAGGGCCCCGAGACCGCCCCGCTGCGCGACCTGGAGAGCTCCGTCGCCGCCGCCCCGCCGGGCCCGCCGCACGGCGTCACCGCCAAGAGCTGGAACACCGCCGCGGTCAAGGTCCTCGACGGCCTCGCCGACCGCGGCGACGCCGCCGCCGACCGGTACGAGGAACGCGTCCGGCCGGTCGCCGTCGGCGTCCTCGCCCGCGCCGGGGCCACCGGTGTCCTCGGCTTCGCCGCGCTCCTGCTCTCGCTCTACCTCTCGGTCCGCATCGGACGGGGCCTCATCCGCGACCTCTCCCGGCTGCGCCACCAGGCCCACGAGGCGTCCGGCGTCCGCCTGCCGTCCGTCCAGCGCCGCCTGGCCGCCGGCGAACAGGTCGACGTCGACACCGAGGCGCCCCGGCTGGAGTACGGCAGGAACGAGATCGGCCAGGTCGGCCAGGCCCTCAACACCCTGCAGCGGGCCGCCGTCGAAGGCGCCGTCAAACAGGCCCAGATGCGGCGCGGGGTCTCGGAGGTCTTCGTCAACCTCGCCCGCCGCAGCCAGGTCCTCCTGCACAAGCAGCTCACCCTCCTGGACACCATGGAGCGGCGCACCGAGGACTCCGAGGAACTGGCCGACCTCTTCCGCCTGGACCACCTCACCACCCGCATGCGCCGCCACGCCGAGGGCCTGGTGATCCTCTCCGGCGCCGCCCCCTCCCGGCAGTGGCGCCGCCCGGTGCAGCTGATGGACGTCGTCCGGGCCTCCGTCGCCGAGGTCGAGGACTACGAGCGGATCGAGGTCCGCCGCCTGCCGAGGATCGCGGTGACCGGCCCCGCCGTCGCCGACCTCACCCACCTCACGGCGGAACTCCTGGAGAACGCCACGGTCTTCTCGCCCCCGCACACCGCCGTCCAGGTGCACGGCGAGGCCGTCGCCAACGGTTTCACCCTGGAGATCCACGACCGGGGCCTGGGCATGGCTGCCGACGTCCTCCTCGACGCCAACCTCCGCCTCGCCGAGACCCCCGACTTCGAACTCTCCGACACCGACCGTCTCGGCCTGTTCGTGGTGAGCCGCCTCGCGCAGCGCCAGAACATCCGCGTCTCCCTCCAGAAGTCGCCGTACGGGGGCACCACGGCGGTCGTCTTCATCCCCGACGCCCTGCTCATCGAGACCGACGGCGAGTCGACCGGGTCCACCGACGGCCGCGGCCTCGCCCTCGACGGCATCGGTAGCGGCGCCCGCGGCCCCGGCCGCCCGGCCCTGACCCGGATCCCGACCTCCCGCCCGCGTACCGGCCCGCCCCTCCCGGACGGCCCGGTCGAACTGGAGGCCCCGGTGGGCACCCCCGGCCTCGCCGACGACGACTTCCCCGGCGCCCTGCCCGACGAGGACAGCGAGCCCGGTGTCTTCCGGCCCCGGCGGCCGCTGACCCCCGCGTCCGGCCCCGGCGACCAGCACCAGCAGGCCCACGACGACGGAGCGGCCGAAGCCCGGCCCGGCGGCCCGTCACCCGCCGACGCCGGCCCCGTGCCGCTGCCCCGCCGCCGCACCCCCAAGCTGGTCAGCTCGCACGGCCGCACGGTCGCCCACAGCAAGCCCGACGAGTCCGGCCACGACCAGGAGGACCGCGGCCGCGAGGGCGGGCCCGCGCCCGAGGCCCCTGCCGCACCGGGCCCCGCCGCCCTGCCGCGCCGGGTCCGGCAGGCCAACCTGGCCCCCCAGTTGAAGGACGCCCGCAGGAGCGCCCCGGACGACCGCGAGAAGGACACCGCGCACGACACCGACCGCGACGCCGACGAGGTCCGCAGCCGCATGGCCTCGCTCCAGCGGGGCTGGCAGCGCGGCCGCGACGAGAACGCGGGCACCACAGCACCACGAACGACACCCGAGGGAGACGGTCGATGACCGCATCGAAGACCGCCGCGCACACCACCGGATCCGGGGAGCTGAACTGGCTCCTCGACGACCTGGTCAACAGGGTCGCCGGCATCCGCAAGGTCCTGGTCCTGTCCGGGGACGGACTGCCCACCGGGGTCTCCCAGGACCTCACCCGCGAGGACAGCGAGCACCTGGCGGCCGTGGCCTCCGGCTTCCACAGCCTGGCCAAGGGCGTCGGCCGTCACTTCGACGCGGGCCGCGTCCGGCAGACCGTCGTCGAGTTGGACGAGGCGTTCCTCTTCGTCACCGCCGCGGGCGACGGCAGCTGCCTCGCGGTCCTCGCCGACTCCGACGCGGACGTGGGGCTCGTGGCGTACGAGATGACGCTGCTGGTCAAGCGGGTCGGCGTGCATCTGGGCAGCGCGCCGCGCACGGATCTGCCCGCGGGCGGGTAGTGAACCGGGCATGAGCGAAGACGGGAACGGGGCGCACCGCTGGTTCGACGACGACGCGGGGCCGGTGGTCCGCCCGTACGCGATGACGCGAGGCCGTACCACCGGCGCGGGTCAGCACCGCCTGGACCTCATCGCCGTCGTCGTCGCGGAGCCGCGCGCCGACGGTGCGGAGGAGAACCGCACGCTGTCGCCGGAGCACGTCGACATCGTCACGCTGTGCCGCGAGGCACCCCAGTCGGTGGCGGAGCTCGCCGCCGAACTCGACCTGCCGGTCGGCGTGGTCCGGGTCCTGGTGGGGGATCTCGTGGAGGAGGAGTTCGTCCACGTGAACCGTCCGGTCCCCCCGGCGGAGCTGCCCGACGAAAGCATTCTGCGCGAGGTGATCAGCGGGCTGCGGGCCCTCTGACGACCCGCCGGCGGGGCCCGGCCGCGCGGCCGGGCCGTACGGCCGCAGGCAGCCGGCCGGGACCGCGGCGGGCGCCGTCCCGCCACCGAACGCCGGCGCGCCGTCGGCACCCACCCCCGAGAGACAGCGAAGCAGGAGACGAGACTCCATGAAGTTCGGGCGTTCAGCGCGTGAGAAGGCCCCCGTCGAGCCGGTCACTCTGAAGATCCTCGTGGCCGGGGGCTTCGGCGTCGGCAAGACCACCCTGGTGGCGGCGGTCAGCGAGATCAAGCCGCTCCGGACCGAGGAGACCCTGAGCGAGGCGGGCCGCCCGGTGGACGACACCGGCGGCGTGGAGGCCAAGCACACCACCACGGTCGCCATGGACTTCGGCCGGATCACGCTCCGCGAGGACCTCACGCTGTACCTCTTCGGCACGCCCGGCCAGGACCGGTTCTGGTTCCTCTGGGACGAACTGGCCCAGGGCGCCCTCGGCGCCGTCGTCCTCGCCGACACCCGCCGCCTGGAGGACTGCTTCGCCGCCGTCGACTACTTCGAACGCCGCGGCATCCCTTTCGTCGTCGGCGTCAACTGCTTCGACGACGCCGACCACTACCCGCCCGAGGACATCCGCACCGCCCTCGACCTGGACCCGGGCATCCCCGTGGTCCTCTGCGACGCCCGCGAGCGCGCCTCCGCCAAGGAGGTCCTCATCGGGGTCGTCGAACACGCCATGGCCCGCGCCGCCGCGCCCCGGGAGACCGCCCCGCACTGACGCCGCGCGCCCCGGCCCCGCCGCACGCGGCCCGCACCCTCGCCGACCGGGCTGCGAACCACGTGCCGGGGAAGTGTTCTCCCGCCCCGCCGACCCGTCAAGCCACGCCGCCGGGCGGCTTCGACCGTACGGCTCAGCCGTTCTCCGCGAGCCACTTCCGCGCGGTCTCGGCCAGCTCGTGGTCCCGCCCCGCCAGCATCGTCCGGATCATCTGCGCGTCCCCGCGCAGCGACCAGGCGGGGTGCCCGAAGGTGGCCGGGTTGTTCTTCTCGATGAGGAAGTGCGCGGGCCACGCCGTCCCGTACCCGATCAGCGGCAGCGCCGCCAGATACCGCTTGCGCCCCCGCGCCAGCCCGTAGGCGCTGATCGCCAGCCCGGTCAGCGTCCCGGTCAGGTGCACCCACCGCGTCGCGGCCCGGGAGTGCATGGCCACGTAGTAGGGCCAGAATTCCTCGTACGAGTCAAAGCTCCGTTGCTCCATGCGGGCACCGTAGCCGCCGCTCCGCCGCCCGGACCAGGCCCGTGACCGGCCGGACGGCGGCAGCGGCCGGCCTCAGTGGTGGTGGCCGCCGGGCAGTGAGCGGCGCTCGACGGGGAAGTCGAAGTAGGTCTCGGGGAAGAGCTCCGGCTGGTGCGTGAAGTGCCACCACTCCTCGGGCAGGTTGGTGAATCCCTCGGCCGCCAGCGCCGACCGCAGCAGGTCGCGGTGGGCCCGCTGGGCGCCGGTGACCCGTGGGTCATCGGTGTGCGAGAGCGTGTCGAAGCAGTCGAACCCGGTCCCCATGTCCACCGAGTTGTCCGGGAACCGCTGGTCGCGCGGGGCGAAGCAGGGCTTCAGCCGCTCACCGGGCAGGTAGGGCCGGGTCGGCTTCGCGGGCAGCTTCACCAGCGTCAGGTCCACCGTCGAACCGCGGCTGTGCCCGGACTTCTCCGCGATGTACCCGTCCTCGAAGAGCCGCGACTTCTCCACCCGGGGGTAGAACTCCGCCTTCATCCGCTCGTCCGCCACGTCCTCGGCCCAGCGCACGAAGTGGTCGACGGCGCGCTGCGGCCGGTAGCAGTCGTAGACCTTCAGCGAGTAGCCCTTGCGCAGCAGGCCGCGCTGCGCCCGCTGGAGCGCCTCGGCCGTCGGCCTGGTCACCACGCACATCGGCGCGCGGTACCCGTCGATCGGCTCGCCGACGAAGTTGTGCGGGGTCGTGTAGCGGATCTCCTGGAGGATCGTCGGCGCCACGTCCGAGAGCGCCACGAACCCGCGCGGTGCCTTCGGCCCGCCGGAGCGGGAGTCCGCGACGGGCGCGGCGGTGGCGGGAGAGGCCGTGGTGAGCGCGGTCAGCGCGAGAGCGGCGGCCGCCAGCCCCGCGCCGAGCGCGCGGGCGGTACGGGCAAAGGACCGCGCGGATCCCGAGGACGAACGGGCGGAAGTATCGATTCCTGTCATGCGCCCTTCATCTACCAGGTCGCCCCACCGCGAGGGAAGGGCAACCCGCCGGGTGCGCGCAGCTGTTCGGCTCTCCCGGCCGGCCGGTGCCCGCCCGCCGCCACCCCGCCCACCGTCTCCGCTACAGTCCCCGCGTGCCTGCGACCACACCCAGCCCCACGCCCACACCCGTGCCCACGTCCCAGCCCCCCGTCCCGGGCTCGCACTGCTCGGCCTGCGGGACGCCCTACCCGGACCCCGGCGCCGACCGCCGGGTCTGCCCGTCCTGCGGCACGGTCGCCTACCGCAACCCGCTCCCCGTCGCCGTGGCACTCCTGCCCGTCCGAGACGAGGAGGGCCCGGCGCTGCTCACCGTGGTCCGCGCCGTCGAACCGGCGCGCGGTACCGCCGCCCTCCCCGGCGGTTTCGTCGACGGCGACGAGGACTGGCGCCAGGCCGTCGTCCGCGAACTCCGCGAGGAGACCGGCGTACCCGCGGACCCCGCCGAGGTCACCCTCGCCGACGCCATGAGCTCCCACGACGGCCACCTCCTCCTCTTCGGCCTCCTCCCCGAACGGGCCGCCGCGTCCCTCCCCGCCTTCACCCCCACCGCCGAGACCACCGCGTGCCGCCTCCTGCGCGCCCCCGCCGAACTCGGCTTCCCGCTGCACACCCGGGCGGCTGCGGCCTGGTTCGCCGGGCTGTACGGATGAGCCGTCCCGCGCCCTCGCCGTTACTTGCTTGCCCGCGCCGCTCCCGACGCCGAGAGTGAGCCCATGACGAGCCCCGCCCCCTCCTTCCTCCGCGGCCTCGAACTGTCCCGGATCCTCTACGAGGAGGCGGTCCGCCCGCTGCTCGCGGAAGCCCTCCCCGGCCTGCGGTACGCGGCCGCCCGGATCGGCTCGGGCTCCGAGGTGCTCGGCTTCGACACCGCGCGGTCGGCGGACCACGAGTGGGGCCCGCGGCTGGAGCTCTTCCTCACGCCGGAGGACGCCGCCCGCCACGGCGCCGCCCTCCACCAGCTCCTGAGGGAACGGCTGCCGAAGCAGGTACGCGGCTGGCCCACCCACTTCCGCCCGGGCGGCGGGGACGGCCGGATCGGCCACATGACACCGACCGACGGCCCGGTCGACCACCGGGTCGGTCTCCACGAGGCCGACCGCTGGCTCGCCGACCAGCTCGGCCCCGGCGCCGCCGCCGAGGAGCCGTCCACCGCCGACTGGCTGGCGATGCCCCAGCAGAGGCTGGCCGAGGTCACCGGCGGCGCGGTCTTCCACGACGGCCCGGGCACCCTCACCGCGGCGCGCCGCCGGCTCACCTGGTACCCGGACCAGGTCTGGCGCTACCTGCTGGCCTGCCAGTGGCAGCGCATCTCCCAGGAGGAGGCCTTCGTCGGCCGCTGCGCCGAGGTCGGCGACGACCTGGGCTCGGCCGTGGTCGCCGCCCGCCTGGTACGCGACCTGATGCGCCTCACCCTCCTCCTGGAGCGCCGCTACGCCCCGTACGGCAAGTGGCTGGGCACCGCCTTCGCGAGCCTGCCCGGCGCCGACACCCTGGTCCCGCCCCTGCGGGCGGCCCTCGCGGCCACCACGTACCCGGACCGCGAACGCCACCTCTGCGACGCCTACGAACAGGTCGCCACCCGCCACAACACCACCGGCCTCACCCCCTGGGTCGACCCCACCCGCCGCACCTACCACGACCGCCCCTACCAGGTCCTCCACGCCGAACGCTTCACCCGAGCCCTCACCGCCACCCTCACCGACCCCGCCCTCCGCTCCCTCCCCCTGACAGGAAGCATCGACCAACGGACCGACAACACCGACCTCCTCACACAGCCGGGGACCATCCCGGACCAATAAGAGCCCGGCCGGCGTTGGAGGCCGTCCGCGCCCGTCGGGGCGACGCGCGGCTCAGCCACTCCCAGCCCGGCCGGCGTGTGAGGCCATCTCTGACCGGTGCTCTGGGAGCAGCGAGCAACCAACGACAGCCCGGCCGGCGTGTGAGGCCATCAGTGACGCCCCCAGGCGCCGAGCAGCCAAGCTGAGCCCGGCCGGCGCTCGAGGCCACCTCACCCAAACCCCCGGACGGCCACCCGCACCCCCACCTCCCCGCCCGCCGCAGGCGCGTCCCCGTCGGAACGCACCACGACCCGCCCCTCCTCCCACCGGCAGACCACCCGCTCCAGCACCCCGTCCCCGGCGCACCCCCGCACCAGCATCCCCCCACCCGTACGCCCCCGGGCAGGCGCCCAGACCTCCAACTCGACCTCCCCGCCGGCGCCCCGCACAGGCACCACGGCCCCGGCCCGCGCGAACACCGGCAGCCGATCCGCCCCCGCGGTCACCGGCACGGTGGCGCCCCCCTGATGAGCCCGCCCCGTAACCGTGTCGTACCACCGCCCCGCCGGCAACCGCACCGCCGACGGCCCGCCCCCGGCCCCCAGCACGGGCACCACCAGGAAAGCGTCCCCCAGCAGGAACGCGTCCCCGCCCTCCCTCAGCCTCCGGTCCTCCGGGGTGTTCCACCACACCGGCCGCACCGCGGGCACCCCCGTCATCCCGGCGAAGCCGCTGAGCACCGCGTGGTACGGCAGGAGCCGCCGCCGCTCGGCCAGCGCCACCCGGGCCGGCTCCGCCAGCTCCGGCCGCGCCTCCCACCCCTCGGGCCCCGCCCCCGTACGGAACACCGGCAGGTACGCCCCCAGTTGCCACCACCGCACCCACGCCTCCGCCGACGCCCCCTTCCCCGGACCGTCCCCCTCGGACCCGGCCGGGGCCGCCCCGCACAGCCCCAGCGCCGTCACCCGGGCCAGCGTCGCCCGCATCGCCGACCAGCCGTCGTCGGCCGCCGCCCCCTGCCGCGGCACCCACGCCCGCTGCCGCGCGGCCCGCTCGGCGGGCACCGCGGGATCCGCCACGCCGAGCACGGAGACCGCCGCGACCTCGGGCGGCCCCGCCACCGCCGCCCAGGAGGCCAGCACCCGCGCAGGCGTCCCCACCGCCATCCAGTGCCGCGGCGGACCACCCGCCCCGCGCAACTCGGCCCGCCCCGGCCGGTCGTGCCCCGACCCCGCTCCCTCGGCCCCCTCCGACAGGCGCAGCGTCCCCCCGTCCGCACCGTCGGGGACGACCAGGTGGGTCCCGGCGTCCGCCACCACCAGCTGCACCGGGGCCACCCTCGAAGCCCCCGGCACCGCGTGCACCCCGTCGCCCAGCCGCAACCCCGACCCGCGGCCACCGAGCCCGAAGAACCGCGCGTCCGCGCCGACCTCCGAGCGCCGCGCCCACCGCGACGGCCCGCCGTCGGCCCGCTCCCACCAGCGCGGCGGCAGGTCCCGGCGCAGCAGCACCCCGCCCGGCGTACACACCTCGACCGTCCCGGTCGGCGAGACGGCGAGCGTGAGCCGCTCCGACACCACCCGCCAGCCGCCCGCCGTGTGGGGCTCCAGCCGGGCCCGCGCGTCCGCCTCGACCAGGTCGCCGCGGACCAGGCGCGAGGGTGCCGGCTCCGCTTTGTCCCAGCCGCAGAACACCACCGCCGCCGTCGTCACCAGCACCCGCAGCGCCGACCGCTCGAACCGCACCACCCCGCCCCCGGGCCCCGGCTCCGCCCCCAGCGCGCGCCCGGGCACCCGGGCCCGCTCCACCGCCACCGCGGGGTGGCGCCCCCGCCCGGGCCACCAAGGGCGCGCCTGCCCGAGCCCTGCCACCGATGCCACCGAACGTACGAGGTCACGACCGTCCATGCGGGTCAGCCTGCCATCCGCGAACGGTCCGGCAGGTGCCGTTCAATCGCCGTTCAACCAGTGATCAACCACACCTCCACCCGGGCAGGTGTGTGGCCCCGGCCCTGGTGCGGAAATCGATCACATGGCATCGTCGGCCCCACCGCACCGCCCCCGCGCTCCGTCGGCCGCCCACCCCGGCGGCGCGGGCGCGGGCACCGAGTACGCACCGCACGGGAGCCGCCCCATGTCGACCGCCGAACCACAGCCCCAGCCGCTCTGGCAGCCCACCGAGGAGCGCGTCGCGCAGGCCGCGGTGACCCGTTTCCAGAGCTGGGCGGCAGAGCACCACGGCGCACCCGCCGCGGGCGGCTACCCGGCCCTGCACCGCTGGTCCGTGGCGGAGCTCGACACCTTCTGGCAGGCCGTCACCGAATGGTTCGACGTCCGCTTCGCCACCCCGCCCGAGCGCGTCCTCGGCGACCGCGCCATGCCCGGCGCCCAGTGGTTCCCCGGCGCCACCCTCAACTACGCCGAGCACGCCCTGCGCGCCGCCGCCGACCGTCCCGACGCCCCGGCCCTCCTGCACGTCGACGAGACCGGCGCCGTCGACCCCCTCTCCTGGGCCGAGCTGCGCCGCCAGGTCGGCTCGCTGGCCGCCGAACTCCGCGCCCTCGGCGTCCGGCCCGGCGACCGGGTCAGCGGCTACCTGCCCAACATCCCCCAGGCCGTCGTCGCCCTGCTCGCCTCCGCGTCCGTCGGCGCCGTCTGGACCTCCTGCGCCCCGGACTTCGGCGCCCGCAGCGTCCTCGACCGCTTCCAGCAGGTCGAACCGGTGGTCCTGTTCACCGTCGACGGCTACCGCTACGGAGGCAAGGAGCACGACCGCAGCGACACCGTCGCCGAACTCCGCGCCGCCCTGCCCTCCCTGCGCGCCGTCGTCCACATCCCGCTGCTCGGCACCCCCGCGCCCGAGGGCGCCAGAGAGTGGGCCGGCCTGGTGGCCGCCGACACCGAGCCGGTGTTCACCCCGGTCCCCTTCGACCACCCCCTGTGGGTCCTCTACTCCTCCGGTACGACCGGCCTGCCCAAGGCCATCGTCCAGTCACAGGGCGGCATCCTCCTCGAACACCTCAAGCAACTCGGCCTCCACTGCGACCTGGGCCCGGAGGACCGCTTCTTCTGGTACACCTCGACCGGCTGGATGATGTGGAACTTCCTCGTCTCCGGCCTCCTCACCGGCACCACCGTCGTCCTGTACGACGGCAGCCCCGGGTACCCGGACACCGGCGCCCAGTGGCGCGTGGCCGAGCGCACCGGCGCCACCCTCTTCGGCACCTCGGCGGCGTACGTCATGGCCTGCCGCAAGGCCGGTGTGCACCCCGCCCGGGACAACGACCTCTCCCGCGTCCAGTGCGTCGCCACCACCGGCTCGCCGCTGCCCCCGGACGGATTCCGCTGGCTCCACGACGAGTTCGCCGAGGCCGGGTCCGACCTGTGGATCGCTTCGGTGAGCGGCGGCACCGACGTCTGCAGTTGCTTCGCGGGCGCCGTCCCCACCCTTCCCGTGCACATCGGCGAGCTCCAGGCCCCCTGCCTCGGCACCGACCTCCAGGCGTGGGACCCGGCGGGCCACCCGCTGACCGAGGAGGTCGGCGAACTGGTCGTCACCAACCCCATGCCGTCCATGCCGGTCCACTTCTGGAACGACCCCGACGGCAGCCGCTACCACGACAGCTACTTCGACGCCTACGAGGGCGTCTGGCGGCACGGCGACTGGATCACCGTCACCTCCCGCGGCTCCGTCGTGATCCACGGCCGCTCCGACTCCACCCTCAACCGCCAGGGCGTCCGCATGGGTTCGGCCGACATCTACGAGGTGGTGGAGCGGCTCCCGGAGATCCGCGAATCCCTGGTCATCGGCGTCGAGGAACCCGACGGCGGCTACTGGATGCCGCTCTTCGTCCACCTCGCCGACGGCGCCGCCCTCGACGACCCTCTGCGCGAGGCGATCAAGAAGGCGATCCGCCACAGCCTCTCCCCGCGCCACGTCCCGGACGAGATCATCGAGGTCCCCGGCGTCCCGCACACGCTCACCGGCAAGCGCATCGAGGTCCCCGTCAAGCGCCTCATGCAGGGCACTCCGCTGGAGAAGGCGGTCAACCCGGGCTCCGTCGACCGCCTGGACCTGCTCCAGCACTACGCCGACCTGGCCCGCGCCCGCCGCTGACCGCACCCCGCACCGCAGCCGTCCCCCGATCACACCCTCACTGTCAGTGAGGGTGATTACGGTGAGTGAGCAAGTGGCCGCACCACTCACTCACCAGGGGGAGCTCCATGACCACCGTCCACCCGACCCCGCGCCAACTGCTGCGCCGCGAGATCGCCGGCACCCTCGGCCTGGTGGCCTCGGCCGCCGACTTCGCGGCCATGCGCCGCTACCGCACCTTCCTCTTCGACGACCACACCACCTACCTCCAGCACGCCGAGGCACTGCTCCGCGCCCAGGCGGCCCAGGGCCGCATCACCTCCGTCGTCCTCTTCGACCCGGACGAGTTCGCCCGCTACTGCGCCCAGGAGGGCCTGGACCCCGACACCGCCGACAGCCGCACGCGCTACACCGCCGAGGCCGCCGCGCTCGGGCCCTGCCTGCTCCACGAAGGGGAGCCGGTCGCCGACCTCCTCGAGAGCCTCGTCGCGGAATCCCTCCGCCAGGCGACCTGGGAGTACGCCAGCGACCTCCTGGAAGGGCTCGGCGACTGCCCCCACTGCGCCACCCCGCTCGCCCACCACGCCCGGCAGCGCGCCCACCGCCTGCTGCGAGCGGTCCTCGACACCACCACCCCCGGCCACCACCAGCTCGTCTGCTCCCTGACCACCTCCGGCCGCACCCTGCTCGCCCCCCTGCACGCCGACACCCGCTCCCTCGGCGAAGCCCTCCTCGACCCCGACGAGGCCGTCGACTTCACCACCTTGCTCGCCTGCGCGCTCGCCCTGCCCGCACCGGCCGGACTCGTCATGCGCAGCCGGGTCGAGGGAGTGCCCGAGGAGGTCCGCGGCTGGCGGCTGAGGGCAGGGCGCCCACAGCCGCTGACCGCCGCAGAGGTCTTCGACGCCTACTGCACCGACGCCGTCTCCGGCGAACCGGTCGCCCCCGAACCAGGCGTCGAGTACCGCGCGGGCACCCCGCTCGACGACGACCACGGCCCGGGACCCTGCCACTGACGGCCGCAGGGGCGTCCTCCCCGAACCGGGAGGACGCCCCTGCGGCGACGGCGGGGCTCACCACTCCAGGTGGCTCACTCTCCGGACAGCACGCCCTGCGCCGCCGCCCGCGCCTCGTCCGCGGACTCCGTGGCCCGCGCCGCGGCGGCCGCACGCTCGCACTGCGCCAGCGTGTACTTGGCCAGCGTCGCCCGCACGTACGGGATCGAGGCCGCGCCCATCGACAAGGAGGTGACGCCCAGACCGGTCAGCACGCAGGCCAGCAGCGGATCGGCGGCCGCCTCGCCGCACACCCCGCAGCTCTTCCCCTCGGCCCGCCCGGCCTCGGCCGCCAGCGCGACCAGATCCAGCAGCGCCGGCTGCCAGGGGTCCTGCAGCCGCGACACCGCACCCACCTGCCGGTCGGCGGCGAAGGTGTACTGCGCCAGGTCGTTGGTGCCCAGCGACAGGAACTCGACCTCCTGGAGCACGGACCGCGCCCGCAACGCCGCCGAGGGGATCTCCACCATCGCCCCGAACTTGGCGTGCAGCCCCGCGGCCCGGCAGGCGTCCGCGAAGGCCTTGGCGTCCGCCCGGTCGGCGACCATCGGCGCCATGACCTCCAGGTGGACCGGCAGCCCCTCGGCCGCCCGCGCCAGCGCGGTCAGCTGCGTCCGCAGCACGTCCGGGTGGTCCAGCAGCGTCCGCAGCCCGCGCACGCCGAGCGCCGGGTTCGGCTCGTCGGCGGGCGTGAGGAAGTCCAGCGGCTTGTCCGCCCCCGCGTCCAGCACCCGCACCACGACCCGCCCCTGCGGGAACGCCTCCAGCACCTGCCGGTACGCGGCCGTCTGCTTCTCCTCCGACGGCGCCCGGGCACTGTCGTCCAGGAAGAGGAACTCGGTCCGGAAAAGCCCGACACCCTCCGCCCCGGCGGCCACCGCGGCCGCCACGTCACCGGGGCCGCCGATGTTGGCCAGCAGCGGCACGGTGTGCCCGTCCGAGGTGGCCCCCGGGCCGCTCGACGCCGACAGCGCCGCCTTGCGCGCCACCGCGTCCGCCTCCAGCGCCGCCCGCTTCTCGGCACTCGGGTCCACGAACACCTCCCCGGAACTGCCGTCGATCGCGATCTCGGCGCCCTCGGCCAGCTCCCCGGCGCCGGGCAGCGCCACGATCGCCGGGACCCCGAGCGCCCGCGCCAGGATCGCGCTGTGACTGGTCGGCCCGCCCTCCTCGGTCACGAAGCCCAGCACCAGGGTCGGGTCGAGCAGCGCGGTGTCGGCGGGCGCCAGATCCCGCGCGATGAGGATGTACGGCTCGTCGCTGTCCGGGACCCCGGGCATCGGCACGCCGAGCAGCCGCGCCACGATCCGGTTCCGCACGTCGTCCAGGTCGGCGACCCGGCCCGCCAGGTACTCCCCGGCCCCCGCCAGCAGCGCCCGGTACGAGGCGAAGGCGTCGTACACGGCTCGCTCGGCGGTGCTCCCCACCGCGATCCGCCGCTCCACGTCGGCGATCAACTCCGGGTCCTGCGCCATCATGGCCTGGGCCTCCAGCACGCCCTGGGCCTCACCCCCGGCCAGATTCCCGCGCGCCGTCAGGTCGGCGGCGACCGCCTCGACGGCCCGCCGCGCCCTGGCCTGCTCGTGCTCCGCCTCCTCGGCGGGGATCTGCTTGGCCGGTGGCTCCAGCACCGCCGTCCCCATGTGCCGAACCTCGCCGATCGCCACTCCGTGGCTGACGCCGACGCCTCGCAGCGTTGTCTCCATCTCACTGTCTCCGCTCGTGCGGCATGCCCGCCGCGTTGGATGTGGTCGTCCGCCGGGTACCGGCGCCGGGAGCGGTCAGTTCCAGCTGAACAACGGCTGACCTGCCGCTACGTCCCCATCCTCGCGAACCCCGGACAACTGGTCGGCCACCGCCTCCAGCGCGACGACCGGGCAGACGGGAGACTTGCCCGCGCTCTCGACGGCGGTGGGGTCCCAGCGCACCACGGGCTGGCCCTGGGCCACGGTGTCCCCCTTACGCACCAGGAGTTCGAACCCCTCGCCGTTGAGCTGCACGGTGTCGATGCCGAGGTGGGTGAGCACCCCGCGCCCCGACTCGTCCACGACGACGAACGCGTGCGGATGCAGGGAGACCACGACACCGGCGACAGGGGAGACTGCCTCCGACGGCTCGCGCACCGGATCGATCGCGGTACCCGGCCCCACCATCGCGCCGGAGAAGACCGGATCGGGCACCGAGGCCAGCCCGATGGCCTGGCCAGTCAGCGGGGACATCACTTCGGTCATGGCTGAACCTCCGAGAGGATGAGCAGGTCTGAGGAGCACAAGAGAACCGCCGGGCAGTCCCGGACGGCACGCTGCCGAGTAGCGTAAGTCATACGAAGTCATGATTCCGCCCAAGACGTCCTGTTGAAGAGGTGAGCCGTCGCGGGCAGAAACGATTTGCATCGCGGCTCGGCGCCTGGGTACAGTCGACTCCTGCCCAGCGCCGAGCACGACATTCAAGCGTGCCGACGGGGCGGCCAAACTCAGCAGATTCCCTGAATCCACTGCATATCCGCATGCCTGCGGACGGTGGTCGGAGGCAGGAAAAAGAACTGATAGAGTCTGGAACACGAAATACCGAAGGGAAGCGCCCGGAGGAAAGCCCGAGAGGGTGAGTACAAAGGAAGCGTCCGTTCCTTGAGAACTCAACAGCGTGCTAAAAGTCAACGCCAGATATGTTGATACCCCGACCGGCCAGGTTTCTGGCTGGTTGAGGTTCCTTTGAAATACAACAGCGAGGACGCTGTGTGCGACAGGGATTATTCCTCCTTGTCGCACCGCTCTTGTGCTTGTTGCCCCGCAGTCTTTAACGAGACGCAGTCGGGTACACATTCACGGAGAGTTTGATCCTGGCTCAGGACGAACGCTGGCGGCGTGCTTAACACATGCAAGTCGAACGATGAAGCCCTTCGGGGTGGATTAGTGGCGAACGGGTGAGTAACACGTGGGCAATCTGCCCTGCACTCTGGGACAAGCCCTGGAAACGGGGTCTAATACCGGAT